>OY970287.1:0-275000 GCA_963716065.1 uncultured Flavobacteriaceae bacterium | reverse complement strand
CACGTTCCAAAATATGCAAAGAAGACAATTTTTCTTTTCCCGACAAGGGTTACTGTGCCGCACAGAGTGCTAATTATTATGGGTATAAGTTACACGCGGTTTGCTCTGTGAACGGAGTTTTTCAAAGTATTGACCTAAGCCCTGCTTCTGTGCACGACATCAATTATCTAAAAGATATCAAGATGCAGATAAGCGACTGTACATTAATTGGGGATAGAGGTTATTTATCTGCAAAAATACAACTTAACCTTTTTGAAACTTGCAACATAACTCTCAACACACCAATGAGGAATAACCAAAAAGATTATAAAAAACAACCTTATATATTCAGAAAAAAAAGAAAAAGGATAGAAACACTATTCTCTCAATTATGTGACCAGTTTATGATCAGACGTAATTATGCAAAAACGTTTCAGGGGTTCAAAACCAGGATAATCGCTAAGATAACAGCTTTGACAACTATTCAGTACATCAACAAATTTATCTTTGAGAGAAACATTAACAATATTAAAATCAGCATTATTTAAAATGCACAACGGGTAAAACATAAATGTTTCTTTATTCAAAAAGGAGAGCGTAAGCAAATATGGGCTTAAAAAAAGTAAGGGTACATATACTTATTTTGAAGAAGTAATGTAATAGAAAATTCTAAATTATAAAACGTTAAAGAAAATAAGCAATCACAATACCAATAATTACAGCACTCATTTTAGTAAGATTGAATTTGTGATTCTTAGAACTTTCAAAAAGAATCGTTGTTGAAACGTGTAGAAATATACCAATCACTACCGCCTCAATCTGTGTTTCGTATTGACGAATTATTTCATAATTATTTGATATGAAATTACCAATTGGTGTCATTATAGCAAAAAAGAAAAGGAAAAGCAAAGTGATATGGCGCTTATAGCCAGCGGTTATAAAAAAGAATGATAAAATTATTGCCACGGGAATTTTGTGTACAATAACACCTACCAAGAGATTATTTTCTTCTGAAATTGGAAATCCTTCCATAAAGGCGTGAATACAGAGGCTTATAAAAAGCAACCAAGGAAAATCTTTATTTTCTGAATGTAAGTGAACGTGGCCGTGTTCCGCTCCTTTGGAAAAGAATTCAAGAAAAATCTGCAATAAAATACCAATCATTATATAAACACCTATACTTTTAGAAGGTGTTTCAAAAACTTCAGGCAAAAGCTCGAATACAGTAATTGATAGAAGGAAAGCTCCACTAAAAGCAAGAAAAACTTCCATATTCCGCAATTCCTTTTTCTTTAGGAACAACGCAATTAAATAACCTATAGCCACAGCTAAAAACAGCAACAAATAATTCATCAATTAAAAATTAGAATTAATCTTTCGGAACTTTCACTATTAAAATCTTTCAACTGATAATTCCCGAAAGCGTGTTTCAATTCAACAGTTGCTTCTTTAAAATAGTTTTTAAAATCTTTCAGAGTCAACGCCCGCACGCGTTCCGAATAAAAGAAATCTTTTCCTTTATCATTAAACCGGATGTTTTTTATTATGTAACCATCCTCAACATATTTTTCGATTTTGAAAATAATATCGCCAACTTTCTTGTTTTCTGAAGGCACCAAATTTTTAATAGCTAAATCAACATTTAAAAAATCAATAACTCCAAAGCCAGTAGGTTTCAATTCCTCTTTTATCGCTTTAATAGTCCTTAAATTCTCTATTTCATTTTCAAAATATCCAAAACTGGTGAATAAATTGAAGACGGCATCAAATTTTTTCGGGTATGGCAAACACATATCGTGCACATCAAAATGAAGCTTTGGTTTTTCATATTGCTTGGCATAATCAATACTTTCTGTAGAAAGATCAACTCCAGTAACATCAAAACCTTGTTTGTATAAATATTTGGAATGCCGACCCCTACCGCAGGCCAAATCCAAAATTGTGTCATTTTTCTGTAATTTCAAAAAATTGGTGAGGGTTTTCATAAATAACGCAGCTTCCCTGTGGCCTCTATCTTTATAAAGCAGATGATAGTAAGGCGTGTTGAACCACGAAGCATACCAATTGTCCTTTTCTTTTTGCATACTTATCGTTTCGCCCTGCTAAAATACTGTATTTTTGCAGGAAATCTGTTTATATATTATGGTAAAGAATTTTAAAATGGTAGCCAAAACCCTTTTTGGGATGGAAGAGCTTCTTGCACAGGAGCTTCGACAATTGGGTGCTTCTGATATTGAAATTGGTACGCGCAACGTTTCTTTTGAAGGCGATACCGGATTTATGTATAAAGCCAATCTATGCTGCAGAACTGCTATAAAAATACTAAAACCAATAACGGCTTTCAATATTTTTACAGAGGAAGACCTTTATAAGAAAATATATGAAATGCCTTGGGAGAATTATATGGATGTTAAAGGCACATTGGCAGTAAACGCAACCGTTTTCTCTGATGTTTTTACGCATTCACAATATATTGCCTTAAAAACGAAAGATGCAATCGTTGATCGTTTTCGCGATAAGGAGGGAGTGCGCCCGGATGTAGATTTGGACCATCCCACACTTCGAATAAATATTCACATTGATAGAAATATTTGTACAGTGTCTTTGGATAGTTCTGGGGAATCGTTGCACAAACGAGGTTATAAAGTTGAAAGTACACTTGCTCCAATAAACGAAGTTTTGGCTGCGGGAATGATTATGCTTTCCGGATTTCAAGGACAATGTAATTTTCTTGACCCTATGTGCGGGGGAGGAACAATTTTAACTGAAGCAGCAATGATAGCCTGCAATATTCCTCCAAACTTGAACCGTGAGGAATTCGGCTTTGAAACTTGGCCCGATTTTGATGTAGATCTTTATGAAAAAATTGAAGAAGCAGCACTTAAAAAAGTTCGTGATTTTCCACATAAAATTTATGGCTTTGACACAGATCCCGTTGCTATCAAAAAAGCAAAAGAAAATATTAAAAGTGCCAATCTACAGGATTTTATAGAAGTAAGACAGCAGGATTTCTTTGAAAGTGAAAAGCAAGTGGATAAGCCATTGTTTATTGTTTTCAATCCTCCGTATGATGAACGTATCTCTTTAACTGATGTTGAAAATTTTTATAGTTCCATCGGGAATACATTGAAGCGAAGCTATCCAGGTACTCAGGCTTGGATGATTACTTCAAATATGGAAGCATTAAAATTTGTTGGGTTACGTCCTTCAAAAAAGATCAAACTATTCAACGGAAAGCTCGAGTCAAAACTTGTACGTTATGAAATGTATGAGGGAAGTAGGAAAGCAAGTAAGCAATGAGCAATTACCAATTAACAATGAGCAATTAATTTCTTTTGCTTTTATGGATTTTCGATTTCTTCTTTTGAAACCTCTGTTTTCTTAAAAATTGGAATTAAATATGAAATAGAATACCCATAACCTACACCAAACTGACTGTAATCATACGTTCTGTGAAAGCCTGGAATATATAGGTTTTCAAATGTTTCTGGTTGGTCTTCCGTGATTTTTCTTTTTAATTGCGCATTTAGGGAAAGGTATAAATTACTTACTATTTCTGTTTTTATGCCGACAATCAATTCTGCCCAATGCGCTGTTAAACCATTATATTCTTGCGGAGTTGTGATAACTTCAGTCGGAAATGCAGGGTTATTGGTATAAATACTATAGCTTAAAAGCTCTTGATTGAATGTTGAAAAGCCATACCGAAGACCAAGAATGATTGCGTTTTCCATTCCAAGCCAGTTTTCATAAGCATTATAATCGAAGCCAATTTTCGCATAGCTTCCACTAGTTTTTGTAGTGATATTCGGCTCTATCCAATCTTTTTTTTCATTTCCCAATTCCAATGCAGCGTAAAACTTTTTTGTAACCCGGAAATCCGCCATAATTTCAAAGCCAGAGTATCCATCTTCAACTAAAGTTCTCAAAGGTTTTGCAAGATCAAGCCCCACGCGCAGCCCAAATTTTTCAATTCTTGGAATCGTATCCGTAGTGTTTTCGTTTCCTTCTTGTGCCATTGTGCTTAGCGCGCAACAAAAAAGACTAATGAAGAATATTAACGTGGGCTTCATTTTCATCATTGACGGTTTCTCTTAAAGTAATAATATTTTGTATCCAGTTTTCACTTCCCTCTGGTTCCAAATTGGAATTCAAATTATCAAATTCGGTTTTAAAACCACAGGCACGATTCACAAAATCGTCCTTGCGTTGGTATATAAATAAAATACTATCAACATTTACAATGGTGTCTGTTGTAGTTATTGTGGTTCTGATAAATTTGTATTTAGTGGTATCCGAATTTGTATTTATCGGAATTGCAATAGAGTCTGTATTTGTTCTCGACAAAACCTCGACGGAATCTGCATAATTTGTTACGATGCTCAATCCAACTACTTGCTTGCGGTTCACAGGATTTACAACGTCATTAAATGTAATTATCAAATTAGGCGTTGTTTCAGTTCCTTCCGGACAAAGGTCATCGCGCGTGCAACCTTTAAAGGCGAAGATTAAAAGAATAAGTACAATGACTTTTTTAAACATAATTTTGGCTTAGGAATTTTCTAGAAAAAATCAGCGTTTCTCCAAAAGTACAACATTTTCTACGTGATGCGTCTGCGGAAACATATCTACCGGTTGCACTTTTATTACTTTATATTTTGAATCTAAAAGCGCTAAATCACGAGCTTGGGTTGCGCTGTTGCAACTTACATAAACAATTTTTTCGGCACCTAAATTTAATAATTGTGCAACAACATCTGCATGCATTCCATCTCGCGGCGGGTCTGTGATTACCACATCAGGCTTTCCGTGGGTATTGATAAATTCTTCATTGAAAACCTTTTTCATGTCTCCCACGTAGAATTCAACGTTTTCGATATTGTTTAATTTTGCGTTTTCCTTCGCAGCCGAAATTGCATCGGGTACAGCTTCTACACCAATTACTTTCTTTGCATTTTTTGATACGAATTGTGCGATTGTTCCAGTTCCCGTATACAAATCGTAAACAAGTTCATTTCCGCTTAAACCGGCAAAATCGCGGGTTATTTTATAAAGTTCAAAAGCCTGTTCGCTATTTGTTTGATAAAAGGATTTAGCGTTTATCTTAAATTTTAAACCTTCCATTTCCTCAAAAATATGATCCCTTCCGTAGAAAAGCTCAATATCTTGATCGTAAAGTGTATCGTTACCTTTTGAATTGATTACATATAAAAGTGAAGTAATCTGCGGAAATTCTGCAGCAACTGCTTCCAATAATAATTTTCTATTTTCTTCGTCTTCGTGAAAAAACTGAACCAAAACCATTACTTCCCCAGTGGAAGTAGTCCGAATCATCAATGTTCGTAAAAATCCTTCCTGATTTCTTGTGTTGAAAAAAGAAAGATTTAATTCCTCAGCTTTCGCTTTTATAAAATCACGGATCGCATTGCTGGGGTCGGCTTGCAAATAACATATATCTAAATCCAAAATCTTGTCCCACATTCCTGGAATATGGAAACCCAAAGCATTTCGGTTTTCTATTACGTCACCGCTTTTAATTTGTTCCAGCGTCAACCATTTTTTGTCACTAAAACTAAACTCCATTTTGTTTCGATAGAAATACTGCTTTTCGGAACCGAGGATTGGCTGAAATTCTGGTAATTCTATTTTACCAATGCGCTGCAGGTTTTGTTCAATTTCTTTATGCTTGTAAAAAAGCTGGTGTTCATAACCAAGATTTTGCCATTTACAACCCCCGCAAACCCCAAAATGTGGGCAAACTGGCTCAACTCTTTTTTCAGAATATTTTGAAAAGAAAAGTACCGAAGCTTCATAAAAAGCATTTTTCTTTTTGAAAGTCTGTACTGTCACCACGTCACCGGGCACCGCGTTGTTTATAAAAACTATCCGTCCATCCGGAGCTTTCGCTACTGCTTTGCCTTTTGCACCCGCATCAATCACTTCAAGGTTTTCAAAAACCACTCTATTATTTTTTCTGGCCATAGCCGCAAAAATACTATAATTGCAACTTTTAAAACCTTTTGGAGCTTCAAAAAATGTGGGATTATTTTAGTAATTTTACATCCCTAGGATGATTTCTCTCCATTAAGTAGGAATCAAAACTTTTTTACTTCAAAATATTACAATCTTATGTCAGTTTTAGAAAAAACAGCTTCACAGCAAGCTATCGATTTGGAAAACAAATATGGAGCCCACAATTATCATCCGCTTCCTGTGGTTTTAAGCAGGGGAGAAGGTGTGTATGTTTGGGATGTGGATGGCAAGAAATACTATGATTTCCTTTCGGCATATTCTGCAGTGAACCAAGGACATTGCCACCCAAAAATCGTGGATGCAATGACCGAACAAGCGCAGACACTTACTTTAACTTCACGCGCATTTCACAACGATATGCTAGGGAAATATGAAAAGTTTGCTTGTGAGTTTTTCAATTATGACAAATTACTTCCTATGAATACGGGTGCCGAAGCTGTGGAAACTGCTTTGAAAATATGCAGAAAATGGGCGTATGAGAAAAAAGGCATTAATGAAAACGAAGCTGAAATTGTGGTTTGTGATGGCAATTTCCACGGAAGGACTACTACAATTATTTCATTCTCAAATGATGAAACAGCTCGTAAAAACTTCGGTTCATATACAGATGGTTTCATCAAAATAGAATATGATAACATTGAAGCACTTGAAAAACATTTGGAAAGTAATAAAAACATTGCTGGTTTCTTGGTTGAACCTATTCAAGGGGAAGCGGGGGTGTTTGTTCCATCCGAAAATTATTTAATAAAGGCGAAGGCTTTGTGCGAAAAACACAACGTTCTTTTTATTGCAGATGAAGTGCAAACTGGAATTGCCCGTACAGGTCGTCTATTGGCAACTTGTGGAGACTGCAGTTGTCCTGAAAAAAATTGTAGTGGCACACCCGATGTAAAAGCTGATATTTTAATTCTTGGAAAGGCGATGAGCGGTGGCGCTTATCCAGTTTCTGCAGTTCTTGCGAATGATGCAATAATGAATGTTATAAAACCGGAAATCCACGGTTCTACATTTGGAGGAAATCCTGTTGCTGCGGCGGTTGCCATTGCTGCTTTGAGCGTGGTTAGGGATGAAAATCTTGCCGAAAATGCAGAACGACTTGGTAAAATCTTCCGAAGTGAATTGGGCAAATATATTGAAACGAGCAATATTGCCAAACTTGTTCGCGGAAAAGGATTATTAAACGCCATTGTTATAAACGATTCCGAAGAGAGCGATACCGCTTGGAATATTTGTTTAAAATTACGCGACAATGGATTGCTCGCAAAACCAACGCACGGAAACATTATTCGTTTCGCGCCGCCTTTAGTAATGAACGAAGAACAGTTGCTGGATTGCGTTTCAATAATTATTGAAACATTAAAGGAATTTGAATAATAAAAATTTCGAAATGGCTCAATTTTGAATAAATAAAAAAAGTCCCGATTTATATCGGGACTTTTTCTTTGTAAATGGGAAAATTTAAATCCTAAGCCAAGAGGATTAAACTCTTATTTATTGTGAACAATAGCTCTGTAGTCTATTGTAATATCTTCGGAAGTAATCAATTTCACTATATAAACTCCATCACTTAAGTTACCAGTGTAGAAGCTATATTTAGTGTTGTCTCCCAAGTTTTTCTCATTAATTATCAGTTTACCATTCATATCATAAACAGTGGCTGATTTTAGTGTATATCCATCTGGATTCAAAACTTCCAACTGCTGTGCTGGATTGTTTTGGAAGAAAGTTACTTTCTCCATTACTTCTGTCTTGGCATCAATTTCAGCTATTGGAGCGTCTTTCTTGATGTTTGGATTTTGAAATACGATAAAAAATCTATTTTCATATTTTCCGGCAGGAAGATTTAAAGTGGCAACTTGACCTCCTATTATTTCTTGATATGTATTTTCAAGACGATCAAATATATATGCAGATTTATAAGGTGTTTTAATTTCTTCTACAATTCTAATGTCAACCCTTGTTTGATTTTTTATTTTTAAACCAAAAGGCACAAGTTTTGTTGGTTCAAAATTTATCGCGTTAATTACATATGGCATAGTGGTATTGTTAATACCAACAACAGGAAAATAAGCGTCCGTTTTAAGATCTTGAGCGCTTAAACCATCAAAACCTCGGTCATAACCGTCAGTTGCTTGATCAGAAAAATTTAACAGCATATCTCTAGTAATGGCTCTGTCAAAAGTAGCCCACACCCGCATACCGGCCATACGATTATCTTCAATAACTTCTATAGCTTCAATACCTTGAATTAATATTGGCCCTTTGCCTGCAGTATTTTCAATTTCTTGATTTGTATCTGGTCTTTGGAAAACGGAGCCAGGGGTATTTTCCTTAAAAAAAACTCTATAAGCGTTTTTAATTTTAACAGTGCCAACAGCATCTCCTACAAACATAATACCCTGACCTATTGGCGCAAAGCGTTTGTTTTGATCATTACCCCCACTACCAGTACCCGTGCCAGTGCCACCTCCTTGGGAAGTATAAATATCAAAAGGAGCTGCGACATACGAGCCCAAATTATTTCCATTGTAAGGATCATTGTCAGTATCTTGTGGCCCTACTGTATAAACACCATATCCAAACGGTTTTCCACTATAATTATGAGAACCTTCACTTCTATCTTCATCATAGTACCAAAATGTTCCCAGGGCAGCATTCTCCGGTAAATCATAAAATAGCTTGTTTAGATCCAGAGCTGATGGATATGGATTTCCAGAAAGAGTCATTAAACTAGGACCAACAGGAATAGTGAACTCACCAGTGTTAGGTCTTCCTCTAAAATCATAGTTAAAATCATCGCCCGGTAAGTTGATGCCAACTCCCTTCATTGTATAGCCAAAGCCAGGAGGCGCATTATTTCCTGCATTCATTCGTTTATAATTACTTTCTAATTCTGTACCTGGAATTTCAAAAGTGTAAAGCCATCTCGTGGAAACCGTAAAAGGATTTAAAATTCCATCGGGTCCGGTTGTGCGAAGGGCTAAATTTGCCGCAGTTACACCTGTGGGTTGATAAACACTACCAATACCAAAATTTGTATTACCCGTAGTTGGGGCAATGGTTGGGTTTCCAACTGGAGAACACCATAAATAATAACCCCATCTATTTGTTTCGGTAGTATTTTGCTGAGCCGAAAGTAAACCATTGCCTGTATTGCTAGATGTTGTTCCCGATTGGATTAACTGTGCATTATCTCGGAGATATATACTAGCTTCTTGGTTATTGGCAACACCGTTTCTAGTTAAATTAATATCGCTGGTTACAAACAGTACTTGGTCTTTCACATATACATAGGAATCTGCAGTACCATTTGGTTTTACGGTAAGCTGTGCAAAAGCAACAGTAGATGTTAAAAGTATTGTAGAAAAAAGTAGTAGGTTTTTCATATTTTTACGGTTTATAAAAAGCTTTGGAGTTGGGGCAACAAAGACTTTTTTTGACGGTTTAAATTTAAAAATAATATTCTATATATTACAGAGTTTACTACAAAATACGTAAAATTTTCGTTTTAAGTTGTTTATCTCCGTTAATTAGGCATTTTGAGGTCTTAAATAAATTCAAATAAATTATTTATTTTCAATGAAAAAAGGTGATAAAGTTTCAGTGTTGGATGATGCAATTTCAGGCGTGGTTACTGCGGTTAATGGCAATGAAGTAACCATAATGACAACAGACGATTTTGAATTGGATTTTTTAAAATCAGAACTCATAGTTATGGACGGTTCTGTTTCAAAAAGAGAGCTTGCGCAGATGGATGTTTCTTCAATAGTGTCGGAAAAAAATTACAAAAAGCCAGGAAAAACGCAAAGGGTTAAACCAAAAGAGCGCAGCTTGCCTGCAATGGAAGTTGATTTACATATAAACCAACTGCTCCCAAAAACCCGCGGACTCAATAATTTTGAAATGCTCACCGTGCAGTTGGATGCCGCAAAAAGGCAATTGGAATTTGCCATTTCAAAAAGAATACAAAAAGTTGTTTTTATACACGGCGTGGGCGAAGGGGTTTTACGAACGGAACTCGAATTTCTTTTTGGACGATATGACAACGTGAAATTTTATGATGCCGATTTCCAAAAATACGGTCGCGGCGCTACTGAAGTATATATTTTTCAAAATAGTAAATAGACTGTAGACTTTAGTCGGCAGTGCTTAGAATTTATTTATGT
The DNA here is from genome assembly GCA_963716065.1 of uncultured Flavobacteriaceae bacterium. Classification (GTDB taxonomy): domain Bacteria; phylum Bacteroidota; class Bacteroidia; order Flavobacteriales; family Flavobacteriaceae; genus Aequorivita. Next base: position 264,822 of record OY970287.1, on the reverse strand, counting down.
TTAGAAATCTGGAGTTATTTCCTTTTCTTGGGTTTCCACATTTTCAATGGTTCCCATAGGAAGTGTTTCTATAATAATTTCTTCTTCACCACTTTCAAGCACTAAATTTTTCAAAGTAATTTTTACATTTTTAGAAATTTTATATTTGTGCAGACGATAAGCGTTTACATCATAATCAATTGCAACGTCAGGGTTCAAATAGTCTGGGCCAATGTTGGCATCTGTAATATCGTTGGTTGGATCTAAATTCATGTCCATATCTTCGTCTCGCGTTAACACATCATCGCCATCATCGTCATCATCCAAATAATCTGGTATTAAATCGCCATCTGTATCTAATGGGGCTGTAAATGGATTATTGTCTCCATCTGCATTTTCTGTATCCAATTCGCGTGATGTTGGCACATTGTCGCCGTCATCATCCACATCATATGTGTCCGGAATTCCATCGTCATCGGTATCTCCATCAAATTCAACATCTTCCGGAACACCGTCGTTGTCTTCAAATTCAAAAGTCGTCACAAACTCAGCAATTCCAGATTCTCCGCGATAATCTACAGTAACATTGGGAGATGTAGGCGGAACGCTGCTGCAAAAATAATCACTGCCCAAATCCCCATCATAGGTTCTATAATTTACAAAATTTGCAGTACCGTTTATAGGGTATTCTTTTATTCCTGCTACTCTATAAATACTATCGGTAACGCCCAATCTCAAAGAAATGCTTTCCTGTGCATCTGGGTTTACTATATAAAAAACATAATTGCCCAAATTGCCACAGTTCTCCAAATCTGCATCATCAAAATTGAAGGAAGTAACAATTATATCACCGTCATCACAACTTTGCAATAAAATAGAAGCTATAAAAAGGAAAAGAAATTTTTTCATCCGTATTTAAAAATTATCAATGGCTACAAAGTAACGCATTTCTTTTCAACTGAAATGATTGTAAAACTGTTTTAATATGTATTTTTGCGAACCAAAATGATGGTTTGGGATTTGCCCAAAAGTGAAATAGAATCCGGTTGCCGACCGTTTTTTATGAAAAATCTAACCAAATGAAAAAAGTTTATTTTGATAGTGCCGCAACAACTCAGTTGCGAGATGAAGTTATAACCGTTATAGCCGATGCCTTAAAAAATGAATACGGAAATCCTTCATCTACACATTCTTACGGAAGGTCTTCAAAATCATTACTTGAAAGTGCGCGCAAGAACATAGCTAAAATTTTAAACGTTTCTGCTTCTGAAATTATTTTTACATCTGGCGGTACTGAAGCTGATAACTTAATACTTGTTAGTGCTGCACGCGATCTTGGGGTTGAAAGAATTATTTCAAGCAAAATTGAACACCACGCGGTTTTACATACTTTGGAATGGCTTGAAAAAGAATACAACATTAAAGTGGATTTTGTAAAATTGGATGAATGCGGGCACGTTGATTATGAGCATTTGGAAACCTTGTTGGAAGATACATCTAAGAAAACTTTGGTAACATTGATGCACGTAAACAACGAAGTGGGTAATATTTTAAAATTGAAGGAAGTTGCGTTAATGTGCAAAAAACACAATGCACTTTTCCATAGTGATACCGTGCAGTCCATTGGCCATTATGAAATGGATTTTTCTGAAATTCCTATTGATTTTGCTGTTTCTGCGGCACATAAATATCATGGGCCAAAAGGAGCGGGGTTTGCATTTATAAGAAAAAATTCAGGACTGCGATCTTTGATTCATGGTGGAGCACAGGAGCGAGGTTTGCGCGCTGGAACCGAAGCGGTTTATGCAATTGCAGGAATGGCTGAAGCTTTAAGATTATCGTACCAAAATCTCGGAGAAGAACGGAAATACATTACTGAGTTGAAAGATTATTTTAAGGAAGAACTTTCAAATAATACTCCGGGAGTAAAATTCAATGGAGGTTGCGGCGATAATGCGAATAGTACTTATACGTTATTAAATGTTTGCTTGCCAATTTCCCCAGAAAAGGCAATGTTACTTTTGTTCCAATTAGATCTTAAGGGAATTGCCTGTTCCAAAGGAAGCGCATGCCAAAGTGGGGCAGAGGGTGGTTCGCATGTGCTGAATGCATTTCTATCCGAAGAAGATTTGAAAAAACCTTCCATTCGCTTTTCATTCTCCAGTTTCAACAAAAAAGAAGACGTTGATTATGTTGTTGAAGTTTTAAAGGAGTTTATTAGTGAAAAGTGAAAAGTTAGAAGTGAAAAGTCAACTTTAATCTCTCTAATTTTTATTCATTAAAACTTTGCGGTCAGCCTAAGGTTGAAAACTCTTGGCGTTAAATAATTCGGGATTGAATACTGAACTTTGGTATAAACGTCTCTCACAAAAGTATTTGTGATTGAGTTCTGCACATCAAAAATATTGAATATTTCAGCGCCCAATGTCAATTCCTTAAAAGGTTTCAACCAGCCAGTTTCTCTCAATTTAGTATCGTCCACAATTACGTAGCTTACTCCAAGATCGGCACGCTTATAATCGCGTAAACGCGTTTGATAATCATAAGGATCGGCATAGCTTGGAGAACCGCCGGGAAGTCCTGTATTGTATGTTAGATTCAAATACATTTTAAGCGAAGGAATCACTTTTACGTAATCCTGAAACAACATTCCAAATTTCAAACGCTGATCGGTAGGGCGAAAGATGTAGCCGCGATCACCGATATTTTCTTCAGTTTTCAAATACCCAAAACTTAACCAGCTTTCGGTTCCCGGAACAAACTCACCCGCCAAACGCAGATCAAGTCCGTAAGCATATGCAACAGCATTGTTGTTTGCGCGGTAACGGATACGAACATTCTCTAAAGTATATGGGTTAACATCGGTTAAACTCTTGTAGTAAATTTCAGAATTCAATCTAAACTTACGATCCCACATTTTAAAACTGTAATCATTTCCGAATACAATATGAATAGATTGCTGCGCCTTTACATCAGGACGCACAGTTCCGGACGAATCACGCAACTCACGATAAAAAGGAGGTTGGTGATATACACCGCCCGAAAGACGGAAAAGCATATCCATTTCCCAATCCGGTTTTATAGCAATCTGTGCACGAGGGCTGAAAACAGTTTGGGTTGTGCTCGTAATGTCTTTTCCGCTGACCGTCCAATTATGGGCACGAACACCAGCATTTAGCCAAACATCACTATTTCCTAAACTTGTTTTTCTGCTCCATTGCGCATATCCTGAAATGCGATCTATTTGTGCATCGTTAATTGCGCGAATATTTGTGTATGGTTCAATGGGTGAAGAATTTGGAATATAAGGTTGATTGTTAGGTGGAAAAATTGGCGGACGGATAGAAAAACCAGCCGAGTCAATTATTTCATATTCCTGAACGCGGTCGCGAATGTCTTCCCGGGTATATTTTATGCCGTACTCAATATTATTTTCTTCAATGGAAAGATTTCCTTTGTGCTCAACATTTAATATTAAAGCATCCAAGTCATTTCGCGCGTGCGTAAGTTGGCCACCGATTCCTTCACTGAATTCCACTTCCCCCAAATTTTCGTCGCCAATACTTGTGTTTACTTGACCCAAACGGTATTCTGCGAGAATGTCATAATATTCCTGCTCGGTAGTTTGGTATAATGAAGCAATAAACTTTGCGGTATAATTATCTGAAACAACCCAAGTGGATTTCAGCGCTCCGAAGTAAGTATTGTATTTATCTTCTTCGCGACCTTCATAAAATACAAGTAGGGCAATTGGATCTGTAATTGTCCCAAAATTTGTTTGTCTTGTTAAAGGTCTATAACTGTATTCGTTTAAGGAAACATTTCCTAAAAAGCTAAGCTCAAAATTATTGGTAAACTTATAAGTAAGATATGTTTGCGCATCGGCAAAAGTTGGACGATAGTTTGTTTCGGTCTGTTTTGCTTCCACAAAAAGACTGTTATCGCGATAACGAAGACCTAAAATTCCGGAAAGACGTCCATTTTTTGAAATTCCCTCAACAGATGCGCTCGCTCCTAAAAAACTTGCATCGATAGTTGCTCCAAAATCAACTGGTTTGCGATAGGTAATATCCAAAACAGAAGAAAGTTTATCCCCATATTTTGCTTGAAAACCCCCTGCGGAAAAATCTACATTGCTTGTAAGATCACTATTTACAAAGCTTAAACCTTCTTGTTGACCGCTTCTAATTAAGAAAGGGCGATATACTTCAATTTCATTTACATACACTAAATTTTCGTCGTAGTTTCCACCGCGTACTGCATATTGTGTGCTTAATTCGTCATTTCCATTAACCCCGGAAGAGATTTCAAGAGATTTTCAACTCCCGCATTTGCGCCAACCATTTTCCTTATTACTTCGGGTGAAATGGTTGTTACGCCTTCAACCCGTTTGTTTTCACGACCTATTATAAGTACTTCCGTAATTTGCTCTACATCAGTTTTTATAACTGGATTCATTTCATAATCCTCATTTGGGCTTAAATTGAAACGAAGTCGAACATTTTTATGACCAACGTGTGAATAAGTAACAATAACTTCTTGATCGGATGGAATTTCCAACAAATAAAAACCATTAAAATCCGAGATGGTTCCAGCATCATCATAAGTAACATTTACTCCAGAAAGAGGAATGTTGTTTTCGTCCAAAATAATTCCTCGTACGGTTGCTTTTTGAGCAAATACAACGGTTGCAAAGAAGAAGAATAGGAGTGTAAGCGGTAGTTTGATTGTTTTCAAAAGCAAGGGTTAGGGTTGTTTTCTGAAAAATTTTGTTTCAAATGTAGCACTATTTCCCACATTATCGATAACAATAAGTTTCAAATTATTTTCAGATTCTAGGTTAACGTTATCATTGAAATTATAAGTAAGAACGTTTTTTTTGTATTCATATTCCATCAAAATGAATTTTCCATTGATCGTTGCTCTGTATGAACTAATCCCACTAAGATCATCGGTAATTCTTACTTGCAGGAAATTTTGATTGCTGATCCATTTACCTTCAGAAAAATTTACTGCTTTTATAGATGGTGGCGTTGTGTCTGAAGCAATAACATATTCTCCAAAAGTTCTGGTTTTTCCCGTGAGTTTATCACCACTTCGGGTAGTTGAAGTGTAATTTGGAAGTCCTCTGTAATTCAACTTACCAATGTAAAGTTTGTCCTTATCCGCTTCATTATACGCCGAAATATCTGCAGTGATTGAAATATTGGAGTGGATTGGAATTAAATCTTTATGGAATTTTAATGTATCGCCTTTGGCTTCAATACTTAAATAGGAATCTTCATAAAGGCTGTTTGCTGGAATGTAAATGCTAAATTTCCCTTTAGTTATAGATGTTGCGTGGTCTGCAATAATCAAATCATCAGTTCTTTCAACAGTTTTTGGGTCTAATATTTCAAGATTTTTTCCTTCAATTGGTATTAAAACTGAAATTTTATTTTCTTTAAAATCATCTACTTCAATAGTATAGATTGAGTTAAGACTGTCGGCGATTGTAACAAATCCATTCTCGTCTTCCTGGGTGATGATGCTCAGCGGATTATTTGTCTCCCTAAAAAGCTTTTGCACCATGCTTTTATTGGTCTCGTAATAATTATAATCTGTATATCGGTTTAAATAACGTGTTTCCGAAAAAGAGAATTTATTGAAAAGCACTTCAAATTTTTGGGTACCATTGTAATTGGTCGTAATCTTATAAGAGCCGTTTTTATTTGACGCTCCGTTTTGTTGATCGTATGTGGTAACTCCAAAACCTATTTTTCCAAAGGCGATAATATTTTCGGCTTTATAGCCTCCATCTTTTTGTTTTGATAAACGCAGTTTTGTTCTATTTTGGCTTTGATTAACATGAGCGTTTTCGCCAATAGGGTAAGCGAAAATAGCACTGACGTTTGGTGCTTTTGTGTCAGGAATTTCAATTCCGAAAAGCAAAGGGTTCATTGGCCTTTGGGAAGAATCCCGAATTTCATAATGCAAATGTGGTCTCGCCGCTGCCGCCAGTATTTCCGGTGTAAGCTATAATATCACCTTTTTTTACAGGTAAAAGTGTTTTGTCTGGGAAAAGTTCCACCTCAAACGTTTCCTTTTTATACTGAGTGTCTTTTACATACTTTTCAACTTCGCCTGCGTAGCTTTTCAAATGCCCATAAACGGTAGTGTAACCATTTGGATGGAGAACATAGAGCGCCTTCCCGTATCCGTAATGTTGCACTTGAATTCGGCTAACGTATCCATCAGCAGGAGCATATACGGGAAGCCCTTCTTTTTGTTCAGTTTTAAGATCGAGACCGCTGTGAAAATGATTGGCTCTCATTTCTCCAAAATTTCCCGAAAGTATCATGTTTATATCCAACGGATTTGAAAAATAATCTGTTGGAATATCGTTTTGTCCGTAAGTAAGTGCTCCAAAAAAAAGCGGCAATAATAAAAATTTATTCATGGTGTAAAAATAGTAATACGCTATAATCTAAAGGGGAAGTGGAGCGATTTATTGTGTCACTTATTCAATATTACAAAAAATAATGGAAAACCCTTTGCTTATTAGGGATGGTGTACTAACTTTGTGAAACAAGTATTGAACACAGATTTTAATGAGTAATCTTTCTGAAATAGTTGATTCTCTTGAAAATAGGATTGGCAAATTGCTTAACAAGCATGAGAATTTAAAAAAAGCCAATGCAGAATTGGAGGAAGAACTCGCAACTTTAAAATCGAAACAGCAACAATTTGAAAAAGAAATTGAGGCTTGGACGGAAAAGTGCAATTCATTAAAGCTGGCAAATTCAATGCTCGGCAGCGACCAACATAAACGAGAAACTAAACTCAAGATAAACGCTCTAATTCGGGAAATTGACCAATGTATTGTCCAGCTTTCCGAATAAAACATAACAATGGCCGAACCATTAAAAATTAAACTATCAATTGCAGACAGGGTTTACCCTTTAACGATTAATCCTTCACAAGAAGAAGGTTTACGTCTTGCCACAAAAAAGATAGAAGAAATGATTAAGAAGTTCGAAGATAGTTATGCCGTACGTGACAAACAGGATGTTTTGGCAATGTGTGCCCTCCAGTTTGCTGCTCAGGTAGAGCAAAAACAAATTGATAAATCCAGCGATACGCAAGAAACAGAAGCCAAGCTTAAAGCTTTGGACCGTTTGTTGCAGGAGCAATTATCATAACGTTCTTTAAATTAAATAAGGTTACTGCCTACATTAATACTAATTTTTGGTAAACTCAACAGGAATTCTTTAAAAAGGGTGAGTTGAAGTTGTAAAAGCGCGCCGTCTTTGAGCGGATACTTGACCAGCTTGTTAACCCTAAACTTGTTTTTAAGGAGTTTATTCAAAATAACATTATTGATGTAGGCTTTTTTATACATATAAATCAACGAAAAAATGGAAATATTAATACCTGTAATTGGAGCCATAGTTGGTATAGCGATTGGCTTTTTTATTGCAAAAATACTGGAGCGAAATAATGCATCCCAGCTTTTAACAAGAGCGAAAAAAAGTGCGGCTGGCGCATACTGAAAGAAGCAAAATCAGAAGCTGAAACTTTAAAGAAAGATAAAATACTTCAAGCCAAGGAAAAGTTTTTGGAAATGAAGTCTGAACACGAAAAAGTTATTCTTAACCGTGACAAAAAAATATCTGAAACCGAAAAAAGAACAAGGGATAAAGAATCGCAAGTTTCCAGTGAGCTTGCCAAGTCAAAGAAATTAAATTCTGAATTAGAAGAAAAACTAACGGATTTTAGCGAGCGCCAGTCAATACTCGATAAAAAGCAAAATGAAGTTGAAAAACTTCACCGCAGTCAAATAGAGCAGTTGGAAGTTATCAGCAGTCTTTCCGCGGAAGATGCAAAATCCCATTTGATGGAAAGCTTAAAAGATGAAGCCAAAACACAGGCTATGGCTTTTGTGCAAACTTCAATGGAGGAGGCTAAAATGACTGCGCAGCAAGAAGCAAAAAAGATTATCATAAATACCATTCAACGCATCGGAACCGAAGAAGCGATTGAAAACTGCGTTTCGGTATTCAACCTTGAAAGTGATGATGTAAAAGGTAGAATCATAGGTCGGGAAGGAAGAAATATTCGCGCTATCGAAGCAGCAACGGGAGTTGAAATTATTGTTGATGATACTCCGGAAGCAATTATTCTTTCGTGTTTTGATTCCGTTAGAAGAGAGATTGCGCGTTTGTCGCTCCATAAATTGGTGACAGATGGACGTATTCACCCAGCCCGTATTGAAGAAGTAGTTCAAAAGACCACAAAACAGATTGAAGAAGAAATTATTGAAGTAGGGAAAAGAACCGTTATCGAATTAGGAATCCACGGTTTGCACCCTGAGCTTATAAAAGCTGTGGGACGGATGAAATATCGTTCTTCTTACGGTCAAAATTTATTGCATCACTCCCGCGAAGTTGCAAGACTTTGTGGTGTGATGGCCGCTGAACTTGGTTTGAATGCAAAGCTTGCAAAACGTGCTGGATTGCTTCACGATATCGGAAAAGTACCAGAAACGGAAACTGAAATGCCTCATGCACTTTTAGGAATGCAATGGGCTGAAAAATACGGTGAAAAACCGGAAGTTTGTAATGCAATTGGCGCTCACCACGATGAGATAGAAATGACTGGATTGCTTTCACCGATAGTTCAAGTTTGTGATGCAATTAGCGGAGCAAGACCTGGAGCAAGACGTCAAGTGTTAGACTCTTATATTCAGAGGTTGAAAGACTTAGAAGATATTGCCTTCGGTTTCGGTGGTGTAAATAAAGCATACGCAATACAAGCAGGTCGTGAGCTTCGTGTAATGGTTGAAAGCGAAAAAGTAAGCGATGAAAAAGCCGCTCAGCTTTCATTTGAAATTTCACAAAAAATACAAACGGATATGACTTATCCTGGGCAAGTGAAAGTTACAGTTATACGTGAAACACGGGCGGTGAATATTGCGAAGTAAAGCCCCCTAACCCCCGAAGGGGGAACTCTTACTCAAACTCAAAACAAAAGCTCCCTTCGGAGCTTTTGTTTTCATAACAGTACAGTGAAAATTCCCCCTTCGGGGGTTAGGGGGCTTTTCTAGGATGGTATTTGTTTATAACTTCAGTTAAATGTTTACGATCAATATGCGTATAAATTTCTGTAGTGGTTATGCTTTCGTGACCGAGCATTTGCTGGATTGCACGAAGATCTGCACCATTTTCCAATAAATGTGTGGCGAAGGAATGCCGAAAGGTATGCGGACTTATTGTTTTTCGGATTCCGGCTTTTTCTGCCAAACGTTTTACAATTGTAAAAATCATCGCTCTTGTTAAAGGCCTGCCGTGCTGGTTTAGGAAAAGCGTGTCCTTCGCCAATGTATCAATTTCTTGATGGACGCGTATTTCCTTTCTATAAATTGTGATGTATTTTTCTGTGGTTGAACCCACCGGTACTAAACGTTGTTTGTCGCCTTTACCGGTTACTTTTATAAAACCTTCTTCAAAAAATAGATCAGAAATTTTAAGCTTTGTAAGCTCGGAAACGCGAAGACCACAACCGTAAAGTGTTTCAAGAATCGCGCGATTTCTTTCACCTTGTTTTGAGCTTAAATCGATTGCATTTATTAGCGCATCAATTTCTTCCACAGCCAAAGTATCGGGAAGCTTTCTGCCCAATTTCGGGGATTCAATCAATTCCAAAGGATTGGTTTTTCTGTAATCTTCAAAAATTAAATAATTGAAAAAACCTTTCAGCCCAGAAATAAGGCGACTTTGTGAGCGTGGATTTACTTTTTTTGCGGTATCATAAATAAATTGCTGTAAGGTTTCTTCCGAAATACTAAGGGCTGAAATTTCCATCTCATTCGTTTGCAGCCAGCGTATCAATTTTTTAACATCTAAGGAATAATTGATGATGGAATTTTCAGAAAGACCGCGTTCCAAGCGTAGGTAATTTTGATAATCCTTTAAAATCTGTGACCACTTCATACTGCTATATTACCACTAAAAACAATAGTTAACAAAAAACTAAATATATTTTAAGGCATAACATTAAGTCTATCTTTGCGTTTCATTTAAAACTCAAAAACCCAATAATTATGAAAAAATTAATTGTAGCAGTTATTACATTATTTATAGGAACTACCGCTTTTTCACAGGAGATTGATCTTGGGATTAAAGCTGGAGCGAACTTCTCGAACATTACTGATGCTTCGGGACTTTCAAATAAAACTGGTTTTCAAGCTGGTATTTTTGGAGGTATCAAGTTTACTGACAAAGTAGGTATTCAAGCCGATGTACTTTACTCACAGCAAGGTGCGGAATTTGATTCAGGAAAATTTGATGTGAATTATGTGAATATCCCAGTGGTGTTAAAATACTATTTGGTACAAGGGCTCAATATTCAAGCTGGTCCACAGTTTGGTTTTGTATTGGATGATGATATTTATGAAGATACCTTTGGAACTAATTCCATTGAGGCAAATGCCGAAAAGAGCGATGTTTCTGCGGTTGTGGGCGCCGGCTATGACTTCCCTTTTGGAATTAGAGTAGATGCCAGATATAATTTTGGTCTTACAAAAGTAGTGGAGGGTAGTGATAGCAAAAACAGCGTTTTTTCAGTTGCTTTAGGATATTCCTTCCTCTAATAAATTTGAAAATATCTGAAAAAAAACCGCCCAATCTGGGTGGTTTTTTTGTTAAGAAGTTTGTTGAAAACTGAAATTTATTGAATTCTAATGAAATAATTTTTAACTTAGCTTTAAATAACTAAACAATTAAAACTTTTTATTATGAAAAAATTATTACTTTTTGTTGCAGTAGCAACGTTATCAATTACAGCTGCTCAATCACAATCATTCCGAATTGGTGCCAAGGCAGGGGCAAATTTCGCATCCTTAAACGGTGATGGAGCAGATGGGCTCGATGGTCGTACTAGCTTCCATATTGGTGGAGTTGCCCGTATTGGCTTTACGGAAATGCTCTCTTTACAGCCAGAATTGGTATTTTCCAGCCAAGGATATAGCGTTGATTTAGGAGACGAAGATGCAAGTGTTAGATTGGGCTATATAAATTTGCCTATTATGGCTGACGTTACATTGGTAGAAGGATTTAGCCTTCAAGGTGGACCACAAGTTGGATTCAATGTTACATCGGATGTAAAATTTGATGGTGATACAGAAGATATAGATGATGTTGAAACCATTGACTTTGGGGTAGGAATTGGGGCACAATATATATTGCCAATGAATTTATTTTTCCAAGCCCGTTACGTAATTGGTGTAACAGACATTGCGGAAGATGCAGAAGCTAAAAACTCAGTTATAAGCTTGTCTGTCGGATATTTCTTTAACTAATTTTTTTTTATAATTTGAAAAGCGGAAGAAACTCTTCCGCTTTTTTTATTTAATATATTTACAGAATGAAAATAATTATCATCAACGGACCAAACCTAAACCTTCTCGGAAAACGTGAAAATGATATTTACGGAGACGAAACTTTCAATGATTTTTTTGAAAAGCTGAAGTCAAAATTTCCAACTGTTGTATTGCTACAATTTCAATCAAATATAGAAGGGGAATTGATTGATAAAATTCAAGAAGTAGGCTATAAATATGACGGAATCATTTTAAATGCTGCCGCATATACCCATACTTCCATAGGAATAGCAGATGCAGTAAAAGCGATAAAAACTCCCGTTGTTGAAGTACATATTTCCAATACTTTTTCAAGAGAAGATTTTAGGCACAAAAGTTATATTTCACCAAATGCAAAAGGCGTCATTGTTGGTTTTGGATTGCAGAGCTATGAGTTGGCGTTACAGAGTTTTTTGAAGTAGTATTGAGTACAGAGAATTGAGTATAGAGTATAAAAAAACCGCAATATTGCGGTTTTTTTATTTTTAATCATTACTGTCCGACTAAAATACGGATTTAGACAAAAGTAATGCTTGCGCCCAATAAAAACGTTGCAAATACTTTGAAACCCAATAGCAAGGGGTGTGTCAAAATAGGCTCAATTGTTCATCTGGAGGTTTAGTTGTCAGTTCGAGCCATTTTTTATTGGGATTTTCGAGGAATTTAAACAGATCGATGTAGGTCATTAAATGGAACCTGACCATTGACACCATATTTGAATATGCCCATCTTCGTTTGGTCCTGCGCTGGACCACCAGCATTAGCAGCTGGATGATGAGCCCGCACCAGATCTGTATTTCGATGGCATTTTGATTGTCCCCCAAAAAGTACTTCAATGGAAAGTTTTGCTTAAGCCTTTTGAACATTGTCTCTATCTGCCATCTGTGTTTATATATTGCAGCTATTTTATCCGGACCGATAAGAAAGTTGTTGGAGATAAACTCAAAGACCTTGTTCGTATCTGCATCCCAGTAGGCAACTCTTCTGAGTTCAACGCCCCTGTTGTTTTTCTGTACTATGATACGCTCATCCTTTAATACGGCATCGCTTGTGGCATCGGACAGGTCAAACTCTTCAATGCCTGTGTAGCGTGCGTTTTCCTTTTGTCTTGTCACAAAATAGATGTCCTCATCTATCCATTGTGCAAACTGTCCATAATCATTGTAGGCCTTGTCAAAAACGACAAAAGAACCTTTTTCCAAGTTGAGCTCTTTCAGGAACGTGTGGTCGTGCGTTGCAGCACTGGTAAAGCGGACAAGACTGGGGACATCTTCCAGGGCGCTGATCATTGTGTGCATTTTAATGCCGCCCTTCTTCCTTCCATTGATGGGATTGCGCCCAACACCTCTTAGAATATCGCTGAATAGACTGATGGTACTGGAATCAACAATCTTTAAGTGCCTTACGGGCAGTGACGACGGACTGCTGTCCGATAAAAAACTTCTATATTGCTCGAACAGGCTATAATAGATATTGGCAAAGACCTGCGCACTGCGTTTCTTGTTGGCGTCTGACAGGGTGCTGCGCTTTGGAAAATGTTTAAGGTTCAAATGTCCTATCCTGCCCTCGCAGGCAAGCAATATGGTGGAAAGCTCACGCAAGGAGCTCACTCCGCTCAGGGTGGCATAGAGCATCGTCACCAAGTGGTCGTAGGTTTTAAATCTCTTGTAGTACCTGTCACTCTTGTGCCTGTAGGCTGTCCGACTAATCAAGGAATGTGGAACCAGCTTTAAAAGTTGTTTGATGATTGGCTGTCCGCTAAAATTTTTACTTTTGTTCATATATCTAGTTTTGTGGTAAAAACCAAGATATAAATAAAGCGGGAAATCCGTCAGGGAAATCCCGCTTTTAAAAATGTTTATCGGACACTACTGATTTTTAATAATGCTTAAACTCTCAATACTCTATACTAAATACTCAAACTATAAGTGAATCACTTCACCGTAAGCATCAGCAACTGCTTCCATTACAGCCTCACTCATTGTTGGGTGTGGGTGAATTGCTTTCAGCACTTCGTGGCCAGTGGTTTCAAGTTTTCTTCCTAAAACTGCTTCGGCAATCATATCGGTAACGCCGGCGCCAATCATGTGGCAGCCTAACCATTCGCCGTATTTTGCGTCAAAAATTACTTTTACGAAACCATCCTTTTCACCCGAAGCGCTGGCTTTTCCGCTTGCACTGAAAGGGAATTTTCCAACTTTAAGTTCGTAACCAGCTTCTTTTGCTTGCTTTTCGGTCATCCCAACACTTGCAATTTCTGGCGAAGCATACGTACAACCCGGAATGTTTCCGTAGTCAATTGGCTCTACGTGAAGACCAGCTATTTTTTCAACACATGTAATTCCTTCTGCGGAAGCAACGTGGGCTAGGGCAGGACCGGGAACAACATCCCCAATGGCGTAATAGCCCGGAATGTTGGTTTGGTACCAATCGTTTACCATTATTTTTCCTTTGTCGGTAACAATACCAACTTCTTCCAATCCAATATTTTCAAGATTTGAAGCGATTCCCACTGCGGAAAGTACAACTTCCGCTTCAAGTGTTTCTTCACCTTTTGCCGTTTTTACAGTTGCTTTCACAAGTTTTCCAGAGGTATCCAGTTTTTCAACGGAAGAATTTGTCATCACTTTAATTCCAGCTTTTTTGAAGGAACGCTCAAATTGTTTTGAAACGTCCTCATCTTCCAAAGGCACAAGATTTGGTAAAAATTCAACTATAGTAACTTCAGTTCCCATAGAATTATAGAAATGGGCAAACTCAACGCCTATGGCGCCGCTACCCACAACTATCATACTTTTGGGTTGTGTTTTAAGTGTCATTGCTTCGCGGTAGCCAAATACTTTTTTGCCATCCTGTTTCAGATTTGGTAATTCGCGTGAACGCGCTCCGGTTGCAACAATTATATGGTCTGCGGAATATTCTTTTCCGTCAACATCTACTTTTTTTCCTGGCTTTAATTTTCCGAAACCATTTATAACTTCAATTTTGTTTTTCTTCATCAAAAACTGAACGCCTTTGCTCATTCCATCGGCAACGCCACGGCTTCTTTCAACTACTTTTTCGAAGTCTTTATCAAATTCTTTAACGGTTAGTCCATAACTATCTGCGTGTTTTAGATAGTCAAAAACCTGGGCGCTCTTTAAAAGTGCTTTTGTTGGGATGCACCCCCAATTTAAACAAACGCCTCCAAGGCTTTCCTTTTCAACAATTGCTGTTTTTAAACCTAATTGGGAAGCCCTTATGGCAGTAACATATCCGCCGGGACCGCTTCCTAAAACTATTACGTCGTATTTGCTCATTACTTAATTTTTGTGATTTCTTTTGAAGCAACGAATTTACAAAATACCAAATGAAAAAACTCGAATAACAAATTCCAAATTCCAAAAAAATAAAAAAAGCACAAATAAAAAATCCCAAATTCCAAAAGCAATTGTTTGGAATTTGGGATTTTGATAATTTAATTTTAGATACTACGACTTCTGAAAATCCAATGAAAGGGAGTTTACGCAGTAGCGTTGTCCTGTTTCGGTTGGACCATCATTAAAGATATGTCCTAAATGACTTCCGCAGTTTGCACATAAAATTTCAGTCCGCATCATTCCGTGGGTTGTATCTTTTACATATTCCACGGCGCCTTCAATAGAATCGTCAAAAGATGGCCAACCACAATTGCTTTCAAACTTGCTGTCGCTTTCAAAAAGTGGCGTGTGGCAAGCACCGCAGGCATATGTACCTTCTTCAAAAGTAAAGTTATACGATCCGGTTCGAGGAAACTCCGTTCCTTTTTCACGAAGAATATGGTAGCGTTTTTCTCCCAATTCCTCGCGCCATTCGGCTTCCGATTTGTTTATTGGATATTTATTTTGATTCTCCATTTTCAGGGATAAAATTTAATGCAACACCATTAATACAATGTCTTTTGCCAGTGGTTTCTGGACCGTCGTCAAAAACGTGCCCTAAATGTCCGCCACAAACTGCACAATGCTCTTCAGTTCGTGTATAACCCAAAAGATTATCTTTTGAGTACTCCACATTTCCTTTAATTGCTCGATCAAAACTTGGCCAGCCTGTACCACTATCAAATTTGTGTTTGCTTTCAAAAACTGGAGTTCCGCAACCCGCACAAACATAAGTACCTTTCGCGTGATTATCGTTCAACTCGCTTGAAAAAGCCAGTTCGGTACCTTCGTGACGTAACACATTATATGCGGCAGGAGAGAGCTGTGCTTTCCATTCGGCATCGGTTTTGGTTACTTTAAAAGTTTCCTTTTTGATTTCCGATTTTTTCTGTGCCGAGGAATTGCAACTAAAAAATAAAAGACTTAATAATAGCAGGCTAAAAGATTTCATATGTATTTGAATATTTAATATATCAATTGGTCGTGACTGTTTTTGCATCCTAACAATCACACCAAATTTTGAAATTACTTTTCAATTCTTTCAATTTCTGAAGCATCCACCTGAATTTTTGAAAGCACTTGTTCCATTGAAGGCTTTGTTGCTGCAAATTCAGCCGGAACTACTGCGATTCTAAAGATTTGATCATTCACATAAAATGAATCAATATTCGTCAAATCGAAATTTCCTTCGATTGTAAATTGAACATCAACAAAAGTGTGGTTGAAATTATATTGAAAAATATCTCCAGTTCCATCTTGATAAAAAATACTTTGTGGCAACTGAGTCCATACATCAAAAGTATCTACAGTTTCTACATATCTATACACTAATACAACATCACTTTCAAAAACTTCAAATGGAAATTCTATGAATGATGTTTCATATATGTTTTGAGAAGAGTTGTATTGAAAATCAACATTTGCTTCAAAAACCTGAGCAAAGAATAATCCTCCATCTTCTCCTGGAGGTCCTGGAGGTCCCGGATCTCCCTCACAAGAAGTAAATAAAATAGTGGAAGAAAGTGCTAAAAAAAGAAGTATGTTTTTCATAATAAATTGTTTTAAATATTTATAGCTTGAAGTTTTACAAAAGTCGTTCCAACTTTTGAATGGAGTAAATTTAAAGGCTTAATACCCATTGGGCTATTAAAGAAAGACTAAAGTTTTATTTTTTTGGTATTCTTTTTGTCCCATTCAATTTTAAAATAATTTTAATACAATAGTAATTTTATATCTCTAATTTTAACAATTAAACATAACTAACGCTATATGAAACTTAAAAAATCACTATCAATTCTAGCATTAGGTGCCTTAGTGGTCGCCTGTAGCACCAATCCTTTTACAGGAAAACAGACACTCGCCTTGGTACCGAACTCACAGATTTTACCAATGGCATTCCAACAATACAGCGAGTTTTTATCAGAAAATAAAGTTGTGAACGGAACTTCTGATGCCAATATGGTGAAAAGTGTAGGTCAAAAAATTGCTACCGCGGCTGAAAGATATCTTACAGCCAATGGATATGCAGATTATTTAAACGACTATCGCTGGGAGTACAATCTCGTTCAAAGCCCAGATGTGAACGCATGGTCTATGCCCGGAGGAAAAATTGTGGTTTACACTGGAATTTTACCAATTACTAAAAACGAAGCGGGTCTTGCAGCAGTAATGGGTCATGAGGTTGCTCACGCCCTTGCAAATCATGGACAACAACGTATGAGTGCTGGCCAATTGCAACAGTTGGGAGCAGTTGCTGGAAATATTGCTTTGGCTAAAAGCCCTGAAAACCAAAATATCTTTAATACTGCATATGGATTGGGATCCAGCGTTGGTGTTATGCTTCCTTTTAGTAGAAGTCACGAAACTGAAGCAGATCATATTGGTCTAATTTTGATGGCAATTGCCGGTTATGAACCTGCAGTCGCAGCAGAATTATGGCAACGTATGCAAGCCCAGGGGCAGGGGGCACCACCAGAATTTTTAAGTACACACCCTTCCAATAATATCAGAATTCAAAACATTCAAGCTTTGGTGCCAGAGGCAAAAGCTGAGGCTAGAAAATTTGGTGTTACTACCTTTAAGAGATAAAAATTTTAAGAATATTTTATTGAAAATTTATAAAATCCCGCTTCAAGCGGGATTTTTTATTAGTTTAGGGGCACCAAAATAAACCTCAACCAAAATGCCCAATTTACCAAAAGGTAGTAGAAAATTGCTGAATGCATGGGCATTTTATGATTGGGCAAACTCAGTTTATAGTTTGGTGATTACTTCTGCAATTTTTCCTATTTATTATCAGGCACTTTTTAAATCGGCAAATAGTGAGACCGTTTCTATGTTTGGCGAAACAATTAGAAGCACTCCTTTAATTAGCTATACTACAGCAACGGCATTTTTACTGGTCACTTTTATTTCGCCATTGCTTTCTGGGATTGCCGATTATGTGGGTAATAAGAAGAATTTCATGAAATTCTTTTGCTATCTCGGCGCTCTTTCGTCTATTGCTCTTTATTATTTCAGTATTGAAAATATTGAAATCAGTTTGCTTTTTTATTTTTTCGGATTGATAGGATTTTGGGGGAGTTTGGTTTTTTACAACTCTTATTTGCCCGATGTGGCTTTTCCCGAACAGCAGGATAGAATTAGCGCACGTGGCTATTCCATGGGTTATGTGGGTAGTGTAGTCTTGTTGCTTTTTAATTTGGGAATGGTAATGTTTCCGCAGTATTTCGGTTTTGGAGAAGGGGGAGAGGCTAGTATGAAAGCTATGAAATGGTCTTTCGTTACGGTTGGAATTTGGTGGATTCTTTTCAGCCAGTATTCCTTTTACTTTCTTCCGAAGAAAAACAAAAGCGGAAAAAAAGTAACTACTCAAATAGTACTGAATGGTTTTCGTGAGCTAAAAAAAGTTTATAATTCCCTATCCAAAAATTTGCAGTTGAAAAGATATTTGGCGGCGTTTTTTGTTTACAGCATGGCCGTGCAAACTGTGATGCTTGTTGCGACCTACTTTGGGGAACAGGAAATTGTTTGGGGTGGAGATGATGCAAAAACAATGGGGTTGATTGTTAGTATATTAATAATTCAATTGGTTGCCGTGGGCGGAGCAGTTTTAACATCACGCGCTTCTGAAAAATATGGAAACATCCCTGTATTGATTGTTATAAATATAATTTGGGTTTTCATTTGTGTAGTCGCATTTTTTATTGAAACCGCGAATCAATTTTATATTACTGCTGGAGTTGTAGGATTGGTGATGGGCGGCATACAGTCGCTTTCGCGTTCTACTTATTCTAAATTTTTGCCAGAAACAAAAGATACAACATCCTATTTCAGTTTTTATGACGTAGCCGAAAAGATAGGAATTGTGATAGGAATGCTTATTTATGGATTTATAGATCAGATAACCGGAAGTATGCGCAATTCAATATTATTTCTCGTAGTATTTTTTATAACAGGAGTATTTTTGTTATTAAGAGTGCCGCGAAATAAAAACACTTAAACAATTTTTGTTTATGTTTGCGTTTATTACCTACAAACTACATATTATATGAAGAAAATGTATTTTATAAAAGCAATGCTTTTGGCGTTTCTTGCATTTCAATTTTTTTCCTGTGAAAATGAGCTACTCACAGGTGAATTCGTCCAAGAGGAAGAAAACGATGCTGATGAAGGACAATTTATAGCCCAAATAGAAGGAGAGGAGTTTGTTGCAGCTTCAGTTACCGCTACGCTAACCACAGATAATGAATTGGTAATTTCCGGTTTAAAACCGGGGGATGAAAATATTACACTTGCCGTAACCAATGCGGCTGCGGGTAGTTTCAACCTAGGTGGTGGTCCAAGCGGCCAAAACGCCGGAGCATATTTTGATGGTTCCGCGAATATTTTCCCCTACATTTCTTCTGAAGCTTTAGGTGGCTATGGTTTAATGAATATTACCGAGCTGGATACAAATGAAATGACTGTTACTGGTACTTTCAGCTTTGTTGGTGTACGTATAAAATTAGACGGGGATGGAAATCCGATACTTGATGGAAATGGGGATCCAATTTTAGAAGAAATAGAAATTTCAAGAGGTGCTTTTAACAAAATTGCTTACATAATCGATGATACCGGTGGCGGCGGCGGAGGAAATAATCCTGAAAACGAATTTTTCGCCAAAGTAGATGGAGTAGATTTTATTGCTGATACTATTGAGGTTACTGAACCTATGGTAGGCAATTTCCATATGATTAAAATTGAAGCGAAATCTGCAGCTGGTGAAATCATGAGAATAGACATACCTCGTTCTTTGGGTGTGGGTACTTTTGAAATGGAACGGATTTCAGATGGAACAAAATTGATAGCCCTTTACAATGCTGGCGGTGGCTCCGAAAACTTAACTTCAAATCCGGGTAGTATAACTATTTCCGAATTTGATCTTGAACTTGGAGTTTTAAATGCTACTTTTAATTTTACTGCAAATGATCCACTGAATCAAGTTCCCGATATTTATGAAGTAACAGAAGGAAATCTAACTGTTTATTTTGAAGGTATCCCCGGAGCAAATAATGCATTTACCGCAACGGTAGATGGATCAACTTATACCCCTGATGAAATTGTAATTACTACAGAAATTGTAAATCAATTTCCAAGAGTAACAATTTCAACAACTGTTGGAGATGAAAAAATGGAACTTACTTTTCCTTTGACTATAACAGAAGACACCTTTGATATGGAAACAGAAGTTATTGTGGGCGATGAGATTGTAGCAAGATACACCCCATTGGTCGGAACTTCAATTACATACATTTCAAGCCCTGGAATTTTAACAATAACCAATTATGATATCGATAATGGTATTATAGAGGGAATCTTTAATTTTACAGGCAGGGATGGATCTGGACAAGATCCAACAGTATATCAAGTTACTAATGGTTCATTTTTAGTAGTGCTGCCATAAATAAAAGTTTATAAAAAAAGAAAGCCGTTTCTAAATAAATAGAAGCGGCTTTCTTTTTTTTTGAAATATGCTTAGAGTGATTTAACCTTCCCAGAGCCCATTACTTTCACATCATTTGAAACTGGTTTTCCTGCATATAATACTGAGCCAGAACCTTGTATTCTTGCTTTCAATGTATTGTTTACAAAGATTGTGGAATCACCAGAACCTGAAATATAAATTTGTGCATTTTCGGAAATAAGCTCTTTACCTTGAAAATTACCACTTCCCGTAGTTTTAACCTCTAACTCTGTAGCTTTTCCGGAAAGTTCCATATTACCGGAGCCATTTAATTTAGCATCAATGCTATTAGCTTCAACAGAAACTTTTATATTTCCTGAACCCTGAATATTTAATGCAACGGCATTATTTTCCAAACTATCTTTTCCTTCAATATTTCCAGAACCTCGAAGGGAAATTTCTGAAATATCCTTAAAGGGAACTGTTATTTTTATTTTTTTAGTGTTTCGTAGCGATGTATTGTTTTTCATAGAAATGGTAAGCGTTTCGCCATCAGATTCCACAACAATTCTTTCCATAACATTATCTTCAGCAACAATTGTAATATTTCCTTCAGTTCCTTTTTCAAGAAAAACCTCCATAGCGCCTGAAACATCAATAACATTGTAAGATGAGGTATTTACAGTTTTAGAAATAACATTCCCACTTCCTTCAATAGTATTTGAGTTTGTATTTTGAGCATTCATTGAAACACTTCCAACGAATAGAAGTGTAAGTGCAAGTAAGATTTTAACGAGTGTATTCATACATTTTTAAATTTTTGATATAGTTAGTTTTCTATAAAGACTGCAATTAGTTTTAATTGTTACACTTCAAAGTTAAATATATAACTGGCATAACTCTTGAAATATAGCAGTGGAGTGCTTGTGAAATGTTTGATTTACAGGTTTCTTTCATAAAAATAACTTAAACAAATTAATAATAAAACATTGTGTATTTACATTTGTGACACAATGTCCAAAAACTATATATGGCCAATTCAAAACTTACATCGTTAGACAAGTTGTCATTTCAAGATTTAAAGGAAGATGCAGAATTCATTCCTTTAATGTCCGCCGAAGACGAAGATGCGATGCATAAAGAAGAACTTCCAGAAATACTTCCTATTTTACCTTTAAGAAACACGGTATTGTTTCCGGGTGTTGTTATTCCTATTACTGCGGGAAGAGACAAATCGATAAAGCTCATAAACGAAACCAACAAAGGAAATAAGGTAATTGGTGTGGTTTCCCAAAAAGATGAATACGAAGAAGAGCCCGGAATCAATGATATTAATACCATTGGTACCGTTGCAAAAATCTTACGTGTTTTAAAAATGCCCGATGGCAATACAACGGTAATTATTCAAGGTAAAAAGCGATTTGAAGTAGCGGAAGTGTTGACTACAAATCCATACATGACCGCAACAATTCGTGAAGTTGCAGAGGCTAGACCCGAAAAGGAAAGCGAAGAGTTTAGAGCCATCATTGATTCCATAAAGGAAATGGCTTTGAAAATTATTAAGGAAAGCCCGAATATCCCTTCGGAAGCGGCTTTTGCTATAAAGAATATTGAGAGCTCAAGTTTCCTTATAAATTTTGTTTCGTCAAATTTGAATATTGATGTTGAGGAAAAACAGGCTTTGCTTGAAATAAATAATTTGAAGGATCGTGCGTTGGAAACACTTCGCTATATGAATATGGAAATTCAGAAGCTTTCGCTTCGCAACGATATTCAGTCCAAAGTTCAAAGCGATATAAACCAACAGCAGCGCGAGTATTTTCTTCACCAACAAATGAAGACCATTCAGGAAGAACTTGGTGGATCTTCTTCGGAAGAAGAAATTGAGGAAATGGGCGAACGTGCCAAGAAGAAGAAATGGAGTAAAGAAGTAGGAAAGCATTTTGCAAAAGAGCTTTCGAAAATGCAGCGAATGAATCCACAGGTTGCTGAATATAGCATTCAAAGAAACTATTTGGATTTAATATTGGAACTTCCATGGGATGAATACAGCAAGGATAAGTTCGATTTAAATCGAGCACGAAAAATCTTGGATCGCGATCATTATGGCCTTGATGATGTTAAAAAAAGAATCATAGAATATTTGGCTGTTTTAAAATTGCGAAACGATATGAAATCGCCAATACTGTGTCTATATGGACCTCCGGGGGTTGGAAAAACTTCTTTGGGGAAATCTATTGCAGAGGCCTTGGGAAGAAAATATGTGCGTATGAGCTTGGGTGGGCTTCGTGATGAAGCTGAAATTCGTGGGCACAGAAAAACATATATTGGTGCAATGCCCGGGCGAATTGTTCAGAGTTTGAAAAAAGCCGGAACTAGTAACCCTGTTTTTGTTTTGGATGAAATAGATAAAATTTCAGCTGGAAACCAAGGCGACCCTTCTTCGGCTATGCTCGAGGTTTTGGATCCCGAACAAAACAATTCATTTTACGATAACTTTTTAGAATTAGGTTACGATCTCTCCAAAGTAATGTTTATTGCAACTTCCAACAGTTTAAGTACTATTCAGCCCGCATTGCGCGACCGAATGGAAATAATAAATGTTACAGGTTACACTGTTGAAGAGAAAGTTGAAATAGCAAAACGTCACTTGCTTCCGAAACAATTAAAAGAACATGGAATGGCGGAAGATGCTTTGAAAATCGCAAAACCGCAACTTGAAAAAATTGTAGAAGGCTATACCCGCGAAAGTGGAGTTCGTTCTTTGGAAAAGCAAATCGCCAAAATGGTTCGTTATGCAGCGATGAAAATTGCAATGGAAGAGAAGTATGAAGTGAAAGTGACCAATGAAATTATTATTGACGTTTTGGGAGGTCCAAAATTGGAGCGCGATAAATATGAAAACAATGATGTTGCTGGGGTAGTAACAGGACTTGCATGGACGAGCGTTGGCGGCGATATTCTTTTTATTGAATCTGCACTTTCTAAAGGGAAAGGCGCCTTGAATATGACCGGAAATCTCGGAAAGGTAATGAAAGAGTCCGTTACCATTGCCCTTGAATATATAAAATCCAACGCTGAGAAATTGGGTATCAAACCTGATATATTTGATAATTACAATGTTCACATACACGTACCGGAAGGAGCTACGCCAAAGGATGGAGCAGAGCGCTGGAATCACAATGTTAACTTCATTGGTTTCATTATTTACCCAAAGGAAAGTAAAGAAATCAATTGCAATGACGGGTGAAATTACGCTTCGCGGAAAAGTATTGCCGGTGGGAGGAATAAAGGAGAAGATTCTTGCAGCAAAACGCGCCCGAATCAAAGAAATACTTCTTTGTGAAGATAACAAGCGTGATATTGACGAAATAAAAGAAGAATATTTAAAAGGGCTAACGTTCCATTATGTGAAAGACATGAGCGAAGTTCTGGAATTGGCTCTTACGAAGGA
Organism: uncultured Flavobacteriaceae bacterium; assembly: GCA_963716065.1. Lineage (GTDB taxonomy): Bacteria > Bacteroidota > Bacteroidia > Flavobacteriales > Flavobacteriaceae > Aequorivita. Next base: position 241,147 of record OY970287.1, on the reverse strand, counting down.
AAAGGTAAAAAACGCCAAAACTCTTTAAACTTTCATTTTAATGATGCTTGATATATAATTGTAAATTACAGTTATATTAAGCATTTATCATATTATATAAGATTAACCCGTTGTGCATTATGATTTAAAGGAAAAAAGTTGTTCATCTTACTGATAATCAGTAACTTGTTTTATATATAAAACATTAATAATGAACAACTTAAATGCAAATTACGAAAGAATATTGGAAGTTTTGAGGAAAATATCAAAAGATCAACTTTTACCCTATCAAAGGCGTGAACCAAAGCTTAGTGACTTAGAACTGATAAGTTTGAGTTTGACAGCTGAGTTTATGGGTATAGATAGCGAAAACGATCTTTTCAGAAAGCTTCCGAAAATCATCGGGACAAAAATTGAACGGAGTGTTTACAACAGAAGAAGACGAAAGCTTGCCAATGAGCTTGATAAAATCCGTTTAAAATTAGCTTCACATTTTAATGAGTTTGAAGATTATTTTGTGGTCGACAGTATGCCTTTAGAGGTTTGTAAACTGTCTCGCAGTTCACGTTCCAAAATATGCAAAGAAGACAATTTTTCTTTTCCCGACAAGGGTTACTGTGCCGCACAGAGTGCTAATTATTATGGGTATAAGTTACACGCGGTTTGCTCTGTGAACGGAGTTTTTCAAAGTATTGACCTAAGCCCTGCTTCTGTGCACGACATCAATTATCTAAAAGATATCAAGATGCAGATAAGCGACTGTACATTAATTGGGGATAGAGGTTATTTATCTGCAAAAATACAACTTAACCTTTTTGAAACTTGCAACATAACTCTCAACACACCAATGAGGAATAACCAAAAAGATTATAAAAAACAACCTTATATATTCAGAAAAAAAAGAAAAAGGATAGAAACACTATTCTCTCAATTATGTGACCAGTTTATGATCAGACGTAATTATGCAAAAACGTTTCAGGGGTTCAAAACCAGGATAATCGCTAAGATAACAGCTTTGACAACTATTCAGTACATCAACAAATTTATCTTTGAGAGAAACATTAACAATATTAAAATCAGCATTATTTAAAATGCACAACGGGTATAAGATTATCAAATATTTATGTACAATGAATGAAATTAAAAAGGGATTTTCAAATGTTCTTAAAAATTAATCATTGATGTTTCTTTCCTTTGCGAAAATAAATTATACTTGCATTCGTTTAGTTTTTAGTTACGGTAACTCGCGTCTATGACCCAAAAGGTTTTCTTAGTTGTTTCACTCTTAATATCTCACCTAATTACGGCCCAGATAGGGGGTAAAGCAACTTATCAATTCTTGAATTTAGTAAATAGTCCCCGAATGGCGGCTTTGGGTGGAAAAGTAGTAACCAATTATGATTACGACCCAACCCAACCATTGTACAATCCGGCGAGCATTAACCCTGAGATGGACAATCAATTATCCTTAAATTATACCAATTATATAGGCGACGTAAATTACGGAACGGCTGCCTACGCGTACCTTTGGGATAGAAGAACGCAAGTTTTGCATGCCGGTGTAACCTATATTAATTACGGTCAATTTGATGGCTACGATGAAGCCGGAAATCCAACAAGTAGTTTTAGCGGTGGCGAAGTTGCACTTTCATTAGGACATGCCAGAAACATTGCATTTACAAATTTTAATGTAGGCGTAAATGTGAAACTTATTTCTTCAAAATTGGAACAATATTCTTCTTTCGGAGGAGCATTGGATATTGGATTAATGTACGTTTACGAAGATTGGGATCTTCATATTACAGGAGTTGCCAGAAACATTGGCACCCAGTTTACTCCATATTTTGAAACGTACGAGCCATTACCCTTTGAAGTTATTTTAGGAATTTCCCAAACCTTGGAGAATGTGCCAATTCGTTGGCACTTCACTTTGGAAAATATGCAGCAATGGAATGTGGCCTTCTCAAATCCTTCAAGGCAAGAAACCGATTTGGAAGGAAATACCACAGAAGAAAATATAAATTTTATTGATAACGCTTTCCGGCATACAATTTTAGGTATTGAACTTTTTCCTGAAAGCGGTTTCAACATTCGTTTGGGATACAATTTCAGAAGAGGGGAAGAATTGCGGATTGCAGAAAAAAGAGCCTTTGCGGGATTAAGTGCCGGTTTTGGTATTAAGTTGAACAAATTGAGATTAAGTTATTCCTATTCAAAATATAGCACAGCTGCATCCTCAAGCTTTTTTGGGTTAAATATAGACCTTCAATAATGAAAAAAATTACTATTGCCATTGATGGATATTCTTCTACGGGCAAAAGTACCGTTGCCAAACAACTTGCTGATCACTTAGGCTACGTATATGTGGACAGTGGCGCTATGTACCGCGCCGTGACGCTTTACGCTATGCAAAATGGATTTATTTCGAAAAATAAATTTGATGTTGAAAACCTGATTGGTGCTTTGCCAAAGGTTCAATTACATTTTGAAAAAAAAGAAACGTGGAATAAAGCACATATTTTTCTAAATGGGGAAGATGTTGAAAACGAAATAAGAAATCTTAATGTTTCAGAATTCGTAAGCCCGATAGCAACCATTCACGAAGTTCGTGTAAAATTAGTAAGCCAACAACAAAAGTTTGGTCTTGAAAAGGGGGTGGTTATGGATGGTAGAGATATAGGGACTGTTGTTTTCCCAAACGCAGAGTTAAAAATTTTTATGAATGCTTCAGCAAAAGAGCGAGCGCAACGCCGTTATAAAGAACTTTTGGATAAAGGTGAAGCTGTTGAATTTGAACATGTATTCAAAAATATTCAGGAACGCGACCATATCGATACAACGCGTGAAGATTTGCCATTAATAAAAGCCGCTGACGCAATTGAGGTTGATAATTCTACAATGAATCTCGATGATCAATTCCACACAATTCTTCAATTGGCAAAAGATCGTATTGCCGGAAGGATTTAGTCTTTAACCTTTTGAGCTATGGCTTTGCTTGTTTTTATTTTTCCCACTTCCCTGAATTCGAATGTATATTGATCATTCTTAGTGGATAGAATCTTGATGTGGATAGCTTTTTTCTCAGACTGATTTTTTGGATTTATTTTCTTTAAAACATATTCGCAATCGTTAATCCAGCGAATGGATGATGTATCACTCTTTCCTTGATAAAAATCAATTTCAATTGAATCGTTACGGGTAATGGTTGTTTTGTAAACTTCAGTCCCAGAGAGGGCTTCAAATTCAAATGTGCCAGTTTTAAAATCGGAGCAATTACGCTCACTTTCATAACAACCGCTTAAAGAAATAAAACAACTAAAGAGGGTGAGAAAACGCATTTCAAATTTTTATGCGAATTTCCGAAAAATTACTGACAACAATCAATTTTGATAGCTATTAAAAGTGCCATCAGTATAGAAAACTACAATTCTCGCAATAGATTTTTCTGAATTGGTTTTATGAAGTACTTTTTTTTCTGTTGAATTATTTTGTTCAGAAAATAAATCCAATGTTTTTTCAACCTTTGGTTGTGATTTAATTTTATGTATTGGAGCAACATTTTCCGATATAGAAGGGAAGGTTCCTTTTCCAAATGACAACCAATTCATTTCAACTTCAGGAAATTTCTGCAGAACTTTCATAATAAATTCTAAGCTTGGTTTATTTCTGCCAGATAATAAATGCGAAATAGTGGAGCGGTTAAAATCAATTTCCTCAGCAAAAGCAGTAGCCGTTAAACTGTAATATTCCAAGATTTTTTCAAGCCTTTTTACAAAATCCTTACTGTTTACCATAGTAACATATTTCTTTTTTGAATAACGGTTACAAATGTAACTTATTATGATATGTGGCACAAATTAAATGCTCAATAGAGCTCAAAATATTTAATGCTTATGTTTCATTAAATTATAATAAAGTATTGATTTATAATTAAATAAATACTAAAAATAAAACATAATAAAGATTGTATTTTTTATTTTTTAAAACTATTTTAAAATTGTTACAGTTGTAATCAATTCTATCGATTTTTCCTGTTTACAAATGTAAACAGAGCATTGTTTAACTTTGTAAACTACATTGCAATTATGAAAATAGACAAATGGTATTCAAGCAATTTTGAGCATCAATTAAAAGGCCGATATATTACCCTCGAAAGTATTTCTCTATTATTGGATAAATACAAAAAGGAATTTGAGATATCGATTCCATCAACATCAGTATTGGGTGAGGACATTCCATTAATAAAAATTGGGAATGGTTCAAAAATTGTTTTGGGATGGTCACAAATGCACGGAAATGAATCAACAACAACAAAAGGTTTATTCGATTTTCTAAAATTTATATCCCAAAAGGAACTTTATCAAAAAGAGATTGAGCTTTTTCTCCAAAAGCATACTTTTTACATATTTCCAATGCTTAACCCCGACGGTGCTAAATTGTATACACGGGAAAATGCCAATGGTGTGGACTTAAATAGGGACGCACAAAACCTCTCGCAAAAGGAAAGCCAATGTTTGCGTGATGCTTTTGATAATTTAAAACCATCGCTCTGTTTGAATCTTCACGATCAGCGCTCTATATATGGTTTTAAGGATGGAATGCCAGCAACAGTTTCATTTCTCTCCCCAGCAGCTGATAAAAATAGAACGGTAACAGATTCCAGAAAGGTAGCCATGGGACATATAGTTAAAATGAGCAATCTTTTGCAAACCTATATTCCTGGGCAGGTTGGTAGATATGACGACAGCTTTAATGAAGCCTGTGTAGGTGATACTTTTCAAAAGGAGGGCGTTCCTACAATCCTATTTGAAGCTGGGCATTTTAAGGACGATTATCAACGTGAAAAGTCGAGGGAGTTTATTTTTTATTCAATTCTTTCTTTGTTCGATATTTTGGAAACTAATTCCAAACCAATCAATTTTAAAAATTATTTTGACATTCCTCAAAATTTAAAAAATCATAACGACATCATTTTGAGGAATGTAAAGTTAACTTCGGAGAAAAAACTGGTTTCGGTTGCAATTCAATATCAGGAAATATTGAAAGATGGAGCTATAATTTTTTCTCCTATTATAGTTGAAATTGGAAGCCTCAAAAACAAAATAGGGCATAAGGAGATAAGTTTTGAAAGCGATGAAACTTTAACAAATTCGCAAGAAAATTTAACAGTTGGAATGGATATTTCAAAATATTTTGAAAAATCTGGTAATTCATTAATTTATTTTCAATGATTAGGTTTTAATTTGTTTTAAAACTCACTAGTTTTGCAAAAAAAATATATGCCAAAGTTTAAATTAGACGATACAGATCACAAAATTCTTGATTTACTCATAGATAATACTCGAATCCCTTTTACAGACATCGCAAAAAAACTAGAAATTTCTGCGGGTACAATTCACGTAAGAGTGAAAAAAATGGAAGATGCTGGTATTATTACCGGTTCATCCCTACAAGTTGATTACCATAAATTAGGTTATTCTTTTATTGCCTATGTTGGAATTTTCATTTTTAAAACTTCACAGACCCAATTTGTTTTGGAGCGCATTAGCGAGATACCTTTTGTTACCGTGGCATCAGTTACTACGGGTAAGTTCAACATTTTCTGTAAAATCAGGGCAAAAGACACTTCACACGCGAAAGATATTATTTATCAAATAGACGATATTGAAGGTGTGAGCCGAACAGAAACTATGATTTCAATGGAAGAAAGCATCAACGATAAAAAAAGATTGCTGCATTCTATATTCAATGAAATATAAATTTCATTTAGCCAATTTTTAAAAGCCTTTGCCTTGCGGTAAAGGCTTTTTTTTATCTTTATCAAAAAACTATGAACGTTACTGAATTAAAACCCTCCGACTATAATCCATATTACAAAGGCTATATTGATTTGGTTGATAATGTTCCCTTAATCGATGCCTTGGAACAAGGACTGAAAAACACCCAGACATTTTTTACCGATTTGCCTACCGATAAATTGAAGTATCGCTACGCAGAAGTGAAATGGACCCCGAAAGATATACTACAACACCTGAGTGATACAGAAAGGGTTTTTGCATACAGGGCATTATATTTTGCCCGATTTAAAAATGCCGATTTAAAAGGTTTTGATGAAAACATATTTGCAGATAATGCTTTCGCAAATAATAAATCTATAGAGGAGCTTCTAAATGAAAATTACGCTGTGCGTAATGCAACAATATCGCTTTTTAAAAATTTTCAATCTGGCCGATTGTATGAATTTGGAACTGCAAACGGCAGTCAAATGTCAGTAGGCGCCGCTGGATTTATAATTTGTGGTCACGAAATACACCACTGTAATATTATTAAAGAAAGATATCTATAATGAAATTTCTCAAACTTTTAAAAGACACATACCTAAGTTGGGATAAAAATGATCCCTGGGCAAAAAGTGCCGTAATCGCATATTACGCTCTTTTTTCCTTACCATCACTTCTTATAATTACCGTTCATTTTGCTGGAGTCTTTTTTGGCCGAGAAGCTGTGGAAGGACGTGTTACAGGTGAGATTAGCGGTTTAATAGGACAGGGGAGTGCAGAGTTAATACAGGCGATGATAATAAACTCCGCGCTTTCTGAAAGTTCACTTTTATTTATAATTTTTGGTATCGGAATGTTGATTTTTGGAGCTACTGGTGTTTTCTTTCAACTACAAAGAGCCTTAAACGATATTTGGAGCGTTCGTTCCAAAAAAAACAATTTTATTGATACCTTAAAAAGAAGAGCGGTTTCCTTCGGAATGGTAGTGGCTATTGGTTTATTGTTGCTCATTTCGCTTGTTATTACCACTGCAATTAATGCTCTGAGTGAATTTATCGGAAATTATTATTCTGATATATCTTGGCAATTAGTTGAAGTGCTCAATTTTATTTTCTCACAAATTATAATAACAACACTTTTTGCAGCAATTTTTACTTTCCTCCCTGATGTAAAAATAAAGTGGAAAACTAATCTTATTGGGGCTTTTATGACGGCATTGCTTTTTCTTGCAGGGAAATACCTTATAGGCTTTTATTTCGCGAAATCAGATCCCGCTTCAGTTTATGGTGCTGCCGGTAGTGTAGTTTTATTGCTTTTGTGGGTTTACTATACTTGTCTTATTTTATTTTTTGGAGCTGAATTTACGGTGAATTGGGCGCTTCACCGAAACATTAAAATCGAACCCACTAGTAATGCGACTCTCTCTTATGAACTTGAAATGAAAGAACTCCGTGAGTATAAAAGAAAGGTTGAAGAAGATAAAAAAAAAGCCGAAACCTTAAATAACAACTAAGCAATTAGTATTTCTTAACAAAGATTAATAAAACATTAATACCAAAAAATCGATATAGCCCTGAATGCTTCTTATATTCATAAAAAATTAATTGTTTAATCAAAAACTATATTATGAATAAGAGAATTGCAATATTAGCCACAGATGGATTTGAGGAATTTGAGTTGAAATCACCAAAAGAGGCGATGGAAAAGGAAGGTTTTACTGTTGAAATCATCAGCGAAAAAGAAGGAAATATTAAAGGTTGGGCAGATGGAAACTGGAGCAATGAGTATAAGGTTAATAATACTTTGAAAAATGTAAAAGCTTCAGATTACAATGCACTTGTTTTGCCAGGAGGGGTTATAAACCCAGATAAATTAAGAAGAAATGATGATGCATTAAAGTTTGTAAAAGATTTCTTCGATCAAAAGAAACCGGTTGCAGCAATATGCCACGGCCCGCAAGTTTTAATTTCAGCAGGTGTTGTTGAAGGTAGAAAGTTGACGTCTTTTAGTTCCATAAAAGATGATTTGATAAATGCTGGAGCAAATTGGGTAGATGAAGAAGTAGTAGTTGATGAAGGCTTTGTAACTAGCAGAAACCCGGATGATTTACCTGCATTTAATTCCAAGTTAATTGAGGAAATAAAAGAAGGTAAGCACGAACTTCAACATTCGTAATTATTATTAAATTCACAGATAAAAAAAGAGGCTTTATAGCCTCTTTTTTTTATATATAAAATACAATTATTCTTCTTCTTCCTGTAACTTCTTTTTGTCCGGAATTTCACTGATTGGCTCGTTGAAGTCTGCATCATCATAATCGTCTTCATCAAAATTTGCCATGGTAGTTTCAAGTCTTGAACTTACTTTTACTAAATAAATAGTATCTGTAGTTCTAACTTCCACCGCTTCGACAGTTTCGTTTTTTGCATTTTTGAAAGTGATAACATGGTCATCATCATATCCATCGGGATATTTTTCAACTAATAGCGAAAGTATTTCTGGGGTCAACTTTCGGTAATCTACAATAATTCGCTTCATTTAAAATTTTAGCTTTTGGTTTGCGGTTATAAAACTATTCAAAAATAGAAGACTGAAAAATATTTTCAAGAAAATTTTCAGAAATTTTTATAAAAATTAAATGCATTTAGTATCAATTGGTTACCAACCACACAATCTGTTTTGTACACTCCTATATTTTCTAAAAGTACAAAGAGCACTTTTCCATTTCTATTTTTCTTGTCGAATATCATCAGTTTTATGATTTCTTCAATATCATTATTCGAAAAATCCTGTTTTGGAAAATATCTTAAAATGGTTTCTGAAAGGTCATTCAGCGTTTCTTTGGGAAAAACGAGGCTTTCGTTTGAAATATGTGTCGCTAAAATTAACCCAATTGCTATTGCTTCGCCATGAAGTAATGTTTGTTTGTTATCATTTTCAAGAAAATAGGATTCTATTGCGTGTCCGAGAGTATGTCCATAATTCAACGTTTTCCGAAGATTTTTTTCAAAAGGATCTTTTGTAACTATTTGTTTTTTTATTTCAACAGAATCCCAAATTAATTCTTCAAATTCATTTTCATTTGAAAAGTCAATATTCTTAACTCTATTCCAATATTCATTACTAAAAATAATTCCGTGCTTTAGCATTTCGGCAAAACCCGAAATTATATGTTCTTTTGGCAATGTTTTCAGGAATACTGTATCTAAAATTACTATCTCCGGAAGATTTATAACTCCTATTTGGTTTTTTATATGGCCCAGATCCACTCCGTTTTTTCCGCCTACTGAAGCATCAACCATAGCAAGTAGGGAGGTGGGGATGTTTATAAATGGAATACCGCGCATAAATGTAGATGCAACAAAACCACCAAGATCTGTTATAACCCCACCACCAAGATTAACGACCAAACTGTTTCTGTCAGCCCCACTTTTTGATAGCGTTTCCCAAACTTTCATACAAGTGGCTATTGATTTGTGCTCTTCACCACAAGGAATTGTTATAAAATCAATATTCTGAAAGTTGATTTTTTTCAATAAAAATGGTAAACAGTGCGTATTTGTGTTTTCATCGGTCAATATAAAAACCTTCGAAGGATTCAATTCACCAAAAAGTTTTGAAAACTCTTTCCAGGCATTTTCGTTGCGATATACATTGCCTTTAATTTTTGATTTTTTTTCCATTAATTGACGGTAGTTGTGCTTTATTCAAAGTTCAAATCTAACTATATTTGCACACATTATTTTGATTTTTATGACTTCAAATTCCCTTTTTGATAATACGGAAACTGCTTTTAAGCTTAAGAGTGATTCCGAACTTGAAAGAGCTTATTTTCTTTTTAAAATGATTTCCAAAGAACCTTTGGTAAAAATTGGGACTGCGGTAACAAAATTCGCTTTGAATATAAATCTTCCCGTGGAAGGTTTGATTTCGCTCCACTGTCTTCGATCATTTTTGTGGCGGGGTTAATGAAAAGGATTGTATGTCAACCGTCGATAAACTTTATGATGCTGGAGTGGCATCAGTGCTGGATTATTCGGTGGAAGGAAAAGAAGAAGAGGAGCAATTTGACGCAACAGCAAATAAGGTTATTGAACTTATAAAATTCGCTAAAAATAAAGAAGCAATGCCCTTTTCAGTATTTAAACCCACAGGTTTTGGAAGGTTTAAAATTTGGCAAAAGCTTACAGAGAAGCAACCATTAACTGAGCCTGAATTGCTTGAGTGGGAAAAAATTAAAAATCGTTTCGAGAAAGTCTCAAAGGAAGCGCACGCTGCAAATATCCGATTGCTTATTGATGGAGAGGAATTGTGGATGCAGGATGCTGCCGATGAAATTTGCGAGCAAATGATGGTAAAATACAATAAAGAAACTCCTATTGTTTTCAACACGCTTCAATGTTACCGTTGGGACAGATTTGAATATTTGAAAAGCATTCACCAACGTGCCAAACAAAAAGGATACAAACTTGGTTTCAAAGTTGTTCGTGGCGCTTATATGGAAAAAGAAAACGATCGTGCTGCAGAAAAGGGATATAAAACCCCTATTTGTGAAAGTAAAAAAGCTACCGACGATAATTTTAATAAAGTGATGACATATATAATGGACAATCTCGAGGATATTGAGTTGTTTGTTGGTACACATAATGAGTCCAGTAATTATCTCGCTATCGATTTAATGGATCAAAAATCAATTTCTAAAAGCGATAATCGAATTTGGTTTGGCGAACTTTTTGGAATGAGCGACCACATAACATTTAATCTTGGAGCTGAAGGATACAATGTTGCAAAGTATATTCCTTTCGGCCTGTTAAAGACGTGATGCCATATTTAATTAGGCGTGCGGAGGAAAACACTTCCGTTGCTGGACAAACGAGTAGGGAGCTGACACTTTTAAAAAAGGAAAAAGAGCGAAGAAAGTTATAATTGACTTTTAATATTTATTGATTATTGATTTTGGCATCAATAACCGTGGCGGTTTTCTCGCAGTTTTCAACTGTAATTTTTAGGATCCTTTCTAAAATCTCACCTTCAATAACATACTTATTGCAGGTATCCATTTTTGTAATACTTTCTGAAAACAATACATCGCCATCCTCTAGCAAAGTAGATATCGCTGATGTATCCATTTTATTTTGCCGAAGAGTATTTAAAGTGCTTTCAGAAAATACGCGTTGTTTCATTCTAATGTTTTTAAGAGTTCTCGATTTTGGCCGTAGGCGCAGGATGCTTTTTTTCCATTGAGAATAAAAAATAAAAGACCTATTCCAAGTATAAAACCGCCTGAAAAATAGGCCAATCGATATGCAAGTTTCATTAATTCCTAAATTTTGATTTTGGGATTTACTTTTTGGAATTTCGTTCTTTCAAATTTTAAAACAATTTTAAAACAATTTTAAAAAATCAAAAGATTTATATCTCCATATGGCATGTTGAACCAATCGGCAACTGCTTTATTGGTAAGTATTCCGCGGTAAAAGTACAAACCATTTTTTAAACCATTGTCAAAACGAATGGCATTTTCCAAGCCACCACTTTCCGCAATTTCCAAAATATAGGGTGTAAAAATATTACTTATTGAAATAGAGGCTGTTTTGGGATAACGAGCAGGAATATTTGGAACACCATAATGAATTACATCGTGTTTAATATATGTAGGGCAATCGTGGCTTGTCATTTCGGTGGTCTCAAAACACCCGCCCATATCAACACACACATCTATAACTACAGCGCCTTTTTTCATATTTCTCACCATATCCTCAGTGACAATTATCGGAGCTCTATTATGTCCACGGACTGCACCAATCGCAACGTCGCATCGTAGCAAAGCTTTCATCAAGTTTTTAGGTTGGATTGTTGAAGTATATAAAATCCTTCCAACATTGGTTTGAATAGTTCTTAGTTTTGTAATGGAGCTGTCAAATACTTTTACGTTTGCTCCCAAACCAAGGGCGGAACGTACGGCGAATTCACCAACTGTTCCTGCGCCAATAACTACTACTTCAATGGGGGGAACACCGCTTATATTTCCAAATAGAAGACCGTTACCTTTTTTTGCATTTACCATCAATTCAGCAGCAATAAGCACAGATGCTGTTCCGGCAATCTCACTTAAAGCTTTTACAGCTGGGTAGCTATGGTCTTCGTCCTTAATAAATTCAAATGCAAGTGCGGTAATTTTCTTTTTTGTTAATGCTTCAAAATAAGATTTTTCCCGGGTTTTCAATTGTATTGCAGAAATCAAAACCGTTTTTGATTTTATCATCTCCAATTCTTCCAGGGTAGGAGGCTCCACTTTTAAAACTATGGGACAGCCAAATACTTTTTTGGTATCTTTTGTTAAAATTGCGCCAGCTTCAGAATATTCCTTATCAGTAAAACCTGCTTCGTTTCCTGCGCCATTTTCTATCAAAACTTTGTGGCCGTTGTTAACGATTGCATTTACGGCATCGGGCGTTAAGCAAATTCTTTTTTCTTGGAAATAAGCTTCTTTGGGAATTCCAATGAATAGTTCTCCTTTTTCTCTTGAAATTTCAAGGGTTTCTTCCTGTGGAAGCAATTGTTCCCTAGTGAAGGGTGATTTAGGTCTTGGCATAATACAAAGTTGGCAGTTTCAATTTACGTAATAATTTCCAATTCAATTAAAATGAAAATTACCTAAAAAGATCTTTGAGTTGCTGCCATAAGGATCTTTTTTGAAAAATTTCCTCCTCGTATGATTTTAAATCATTTTGCCTCATTTGACTAAATAGCTTGGCACGAATTAAATAGACAAATGGAATCACTATCATCATTATTGGAATTACATATATTATTTCAACCTCGTCTGCATTTAAATTTTGCTTTAAGATATTGAAAAGCTGGAAAACGTACATTGATAGGGGAACAAGAATAATCCAATGCCACCAATGCTTACAGGTAAAAAACCAAAAAAGCAATAAAATAACAGGAATTACTTTGCCCATCAAAAACCAAGCGTAATGATATAATGAAAGATATTCAGTGGTAAACTTAAAAAAAGAAGTTTCCCAGACCTGAGTATCAGCTGGGAAACTTTCGTATGAGTAATATATAAAAGGAGTACAGCCAATTATCAAAACGATAAAGCCTCCTTGTATAAGACTTTTTTTATCCGGCTGGCGGAACTTGAACCGTTCTGACGTCGATTTGTTGTGGGGTTTGTTCATCTTGGATTCCTTCTGGGGTACATGAAGCAAATAAACCAGCTGCGAAAATTGCTGCTACGATAATCAATTTTAAGTTTTTCATAATAGTAAGTTTTTGTGAGGTTAATACTGGGACAAACTTACCTTTAAAAAAAATAAATCTAATAATTATGTTAATCGTACCTTTACAGGTTGTAATGCAAATAAATACTTTGAAATAAACAGAAATGTTAGATACAAAATAAAAATTTAACATTTGAGCCAGCTTTGTAATTATTATTTATTTCATTAGCAACCTACTATTTGTTTTATGCTATTCGTTTTTTTGTTAGTGATATAATTAGTTGTTGAGTTGGTTTTTTTGATTGTTGCTGTTAAATATTACTAATAAAGAGCAACAAAATATTATGGCACTAATTTACGTATAAAAATTGATTTGGTATTTTGTTCTGGAAATTAGAATAGATCTTTGATCTGTTGCCAGAAACTTTTTTTCGCGCCCAGTTCTTCTTCAAAGCTTTTAAGATCCTTACCTACTAATTTGTTTGAAAGTTGTGCTTTTATTAAATATACAAGTGGCACTATTATAAGCATTATTGGAAAGAGCCACCATATTTCAACTTCATCGGTAATACCCACATCATCATTAATTACGCTGAATAACTGAAAGGCAAACATGCCAATAGGAATAAGAATTACGTGATACCACCAATGCTTGCAGGTAATAAACCATATGATTAAAAGAAACAATGGTACAAATTTCCCCATCATAGTCCAAACGGAAACCTGTACTTTTTGATACCAATTGGCGTGATAGGTAAATAAAAAAGTTTCCCACGATTTATCTTGTGGGAAACTTGTATAAGAATAAAAAATATAAGGTGTTGCGGCAATTATTAACGCAATTATACTACCCGTTGCTAGGTATGATGATGTCGCTTTTTTTGATTTGTTGGGGTGTTTGTTCATCTTGGATGCTTTCTGGGGTGCAAGAAGCAAAGGTTCCAAATGAAAAGATTGCTGCGATAAAAAGTAGTTTTAAATTTTTCATAATAGTAAGTTTTTGTGAGGTTAATACTGGGTCAAACTTAATATGAAAAAAAAAAAATATTAAATACTTTTAGTATATATTTATAAGTTTTTTTTATGCAATAGATTTCCTACTCTATAATTTTTGCGATTTGGGGCAAAGCATTAAAAAGGGTCAAATAAACATATATTTCTCGCGGCAACTTTATTTCACTGGCACAAATTTTAAGGTTCTACTTCCGTTAGTATTTCCATTTATATTTATTTTATTTGCATTCTCAGGCAAAATTCCATTAACTTTTTCTGGCCATTCAATAAAAATATAATCGCCATTGTAAAAATAGTCCTCAACCCCAATATCATAAGCTTCTTCAATATTTTCAATTCTGTAAAAGTCGAAATGATAAATGGATCCTGTAGGTATTTTATATTCGTTGACGATTGAAAATGAAGGGCTACTAGACGACGCTTCATCGGCACCCAGTTGTTTCGCTATTTCTTTAATCAACGTAGTTTTGCCCACTCCCATGTTGCCATAGAAGATAAATGTTTTAGAGGCTGAAGCGGTGAGGATTTGTTCAGCAACTTTGGAAATTTCGATTTGGGTATATGTAAGTTCCATTGTAAAAACAGAGCGAATATAGATAATTTATCAATCAAATTCGAAATTTACCTCTAAATCAACATTTGTAAAATATTTTTAAGAGTACTATTTCGGAGTTAAAACCGAAAAAGGAATAATCATTTCTTCCAATGAAACCCCTCCATGTTGGTAAGTGTTTCTGTAATAACTAACATAGTGGTTATAATTGTTTGGATACGCAAAAAAATAATCGCCTTTGGCAAAAATAAACGAACTGCTCATATTTATAGTTGGCAAATAAATAGATTTTGGATCTTTTGCCGCCAAAACTTCTTTATCTTCATACGTCAAACTTTTACCTGTCTTGTATCTTAGGTTAAGACTGGTATTTTTATCGCCAATAACTTTTGATGGATTTTTCACATTGATTGTGCCGTGATCTGTAGTAATAATCAATTTAAAACCCAGTCGTGCTGCTTGTTGAATAATCTCCAATAATGGCGAATTTTTAAACCAGCTTTGGGTTAAAGAGCGATACCCCTTATCGTTGGAAGCTAATTCCTTAATAACTTCCATTTCAGTTTTGGAATGGGAAAGCATATCAACAAAATTATAGACTACAACCGTCAAATCTTCATCTTTATGGCTTTTGAAATTCTCAACAAGTTTTTTACCTTGTTTTAAACTTGAAATTTTATGATAACTCCAGTTCAAATTCATTCCAAGTCTTTTAAGCTGTGCCGAAAGAAATTCTTCTTCTTTCATGTTTTTTCCGCCCTCTTCGGTATCGTTCAACCAAAGGTCTGGATGTAATTTTTCCATTTCACTTGGCATGAGTCCTGAAAATATTGCATTTCTAGCATATTGTGTAGCTGTGGGCAAAATACTGCAGAAAAGTTCTTCCTGGGTTTTTTTATAGATTGTGGTAATAGTAGGCTCAAAAGCCTTCCATTGGTCAAACCTTAAATTGTCCACAACAATTAAAAGAGTAGGGGTGCCCGATTGCAAATGCGGCTGGACTTTATCCCTGAAAAGCGTGTGCGACATTGTTGGCGCCTCACTTGGTTGTTGAAACCATTTTGAATAATTTTTATCAATAAACTTACAGAATTGGCTGTTCGCTTCAGTTTTTTGTGATTCCAAAATCTCGAACATCCCGGAATCTTCAATATTTTCCAGCTCCAATTCCCAATAAACCAATTTTTGATAAAGGTCTTTCCATTCCTCAAAACTGTTTACCATAGAAAGGTCCATCGCGATTTTTCTGAATTCCTGTTGGTAATTTGAAGTGGTCTTCTCAGATATCAACCTACTGTGGTCCAGATTTTTCTTTAGGCTTAATAATATTTGATTTGGATTTACGGGTTTAATAAGATAATCGGCAATTTTAGAACCGATTGCTTCTTCCATAATATATTCCTCTTCGCTTTTGGTAATCATCACCACCGGAATGGAAGCTTGTAGTTCCTTAATTTCAGCAAGTGTTTCAAGGCCCGTAAGTCCAGGCATATTTTCATCTAAAAAAACAATATCGAAAGTATCCTTTTTTATTTCTTCTAAAGCCTCAGTACCACTTTGCGCAGTGGTTACTTTATAGTTTTTATTCTCAAGAAATAAAATGTGTGGTTTAAGCAACTCTATCTCGTCATCTACCCATAGTACTTTTATGTCGCTCATATATGTATATTTGTGTTTGTAAATAATTCTGCGGTGTTTCGAAGAATTTTGTCAAAAATAATCCCGAATTATTCTAAAAAATTTTTGCAGCTATTAATTTAAAGTTAAAGTTTGAAAACCCTTCCCAAGCTTAAAATCATTAACGATCCTATCTATGGTTTTATTACCATACCCAATAAGTTGGTTTTTGATTTAATGGAGCATAAATACTTCCAACGACTTCGCCGAATTTCCCAAATGGGCTTTTCATATATTGTTTATCCCGGAGCGCACCATACACGTTTTCATCATGCATTGGGCGCAATGTTTTTAATGCAGAAAGCTGTGCAAGTGCTTCATTCCAAAGGGGTAAAGATTTCTGAAAAGGAAGAAGAAGCGCTTTATATTGCAATTGTTTTGCACGACATAGGTCACGGTCCTTTTTCACATGCAATGGAAAACAGCATAGTAGAAAATGTGAGTCACGAACAAATTTCATTGCTTTTTATGGAGGCCTTAAATAGGAAGTTTAACAACCAATTAACGCTTGCCATTCAAATATTCAAAGACGAGTATACACGAAAATTTTTGCACCAATTGGTTTCTGGGCAGTTGGATATGGATCGTCTCGATTATTTAAAACGGGATAGTTTTTACACAGGAGTTCCCGAAGGAACTGTAAATGCGCAGCGTTTAATAACAATGCTTCATGTGAAAAATGACGCTTTGGTGGTTGAGGAAAAAGGAATCTATTCCGTAGAAAGTTTTATCATTTCACGAAGATTGATGTATTGGCAAGTGTATCTTCATAAAACAGGAATCGTTGCTGAACAGTTATTGGTTCGGGTTTTAAAAAGAGCAAAACAGCTTTCTGCAAACGGAATTGATCTTCCAGCTAGCGCTGGATTGCAATATTTTCTGAAAAATAACATTGGTATAAATGATTTTTCTGAAGAGGTACTCGACACTTTTTCAAAATTGGATGATTACGATATTATTTCAGCAATGAAAGCTTGGGTTAGTATTGATGATTTTGTTCTGAAAAACCTTTCAAAAATGCTTCTTAATAGAGATTTACTGAAAGTAAAAGTAAAATCACAACCTTTTGTAACTCAAAAAGTAAATGAAAAGAAATTGCAATTAGTGCAGGTTTATAATATTTCGGAAGAAGAGGCATCTTACTTTGTTTTTACCGGAAAGCTTGAAAACCAAGCCTACAGCATGGAAAAAGACACCATCAACTTACTGAAGAAAAATGGAAAAGTCGTAGATGTTGCAAAGGCAAGTGACCAACTGAATTTGGAGGCACTATCAAAATCTGTTGTAAAATACTATATGTGCTACCCAAAAAACAGTAACGATAGCTATAGTGGCTAAATCCTTTTTTCTATTTTTGCAAGAATGAAAATTTACGACCTGCATTCCATTCATTTAAAAAACACTATTTTGCGGTTCCCAATTTTAAATCATTTCTTTAAAAACCAACACCTTAAATGAAATTTACAGCAGCCCAAATAGCAGGAATTCTGAACGGTACCGTAGATGGCGATGAAGGAGTGGAAGTATCAAAATTAGCAAAAATTGAAGAAGGCAGTGAAGGCAGTTTGACTTTTTTGTCCAATCCTAAATACACACAATATATATATTCAACAGAGGCTTCAATCACTATAGTTAACAACGATTTTGTAGCAACGAGTCATCTGTCAACAACACTTATACGTGTTGATAATGCTTATACGGCCTTTTCCCAATTGTTGGAATATTATAATCAAGTAAAGATGAATAAGACCGGAATTGAAAACCCGGTATTCATTTCAGAAAGTGCCAAATATGGTGAAAACCTTTATTTAGGCGCTTTTTCATATATAGGTGAAAATGTAAAAATTGGGGATAACGTGAAGATTTACCCTAATGTATATATAGGCGATAATGTTATCGTAGGCAGCAACACCATATTATTTACGGGTGTTAAACTCTATTCTGAAACAGTAGTTGGGGAGTCTTGCGTAATAAATAGTGGTGTTGTAATAGGCGCAGATGGTTTTGGTTTTACGCCGAACGAAAAAGGGGAGTATCATAAAGTTCCACAAACTGGCAATGTAGTTTTAGAAGATAATGTAGATATTGGTCCCGGAATTACGATTGATCGCGCAACTTTAGGCTCTACTCTTATTAAGAAGGGCGTAAAATTGGATAATCAAATTCAGATAGCACACAATGTGACTATTGGTGAAAATACTGTCATTGCAGCACAAACTGGCATTGCGGGTTCCACCAAAATCGGAAAAAATTGTATTATTGGCGGACAAGTAGGTATTGCTGGACATATTACCATAGGTGATAATGTAAAAATTCAGGCTCAAACTGGATTAGGTAGAAATGTCAAGGATAACGAAACTTTACAGGGTTCACCAGCCTTTAATTATAGTGATTTTAATAAAAGTTATGTATATTTTAAAAACCTTCCCAAAATAATGGAAAGGTTCAATATTGTTGAAAAAAAGCTCGATAATGAATGAAAGTGTTGTAAAACAGCGCACCATCGGTAAGGAAATTTCCCTTACAGGAGTTGGTTTGCATACAGGCAAAGAGGTTACAATAACCTTTAAACCTGCTCCAGAGAATCACGGATATTCTTTTGTAAGAATAGATTTGGAGGGACATCCCGTAATTGAAGCAGATGCCAATTATGTAGTAAATACCCAACGGGGAACCAATCTTGAAAAACGCGGTGTGAAAATCCAAACTTCGGAACACGTGCTTGCAGCCTTGGTTGGGCTTGAAGTTGATAACTGCATCATGGAATTAAACGCTTCCGAACCACCAATTATGGACGGTTCCTCAAAGTTTTTTGTGGAAGCGGTTGAAATGGCTAAAGTTGTTGAACAAAATGCACCAAGAAGCGAATATGTTGTAAAAGAAGTTATTTCATTTTTAGATGAAGAAACGGGAAGCGAAATAATTGTAATGCCTTCAGACGAATACCAAGTAACCACAATGGTGGATTTTGGAACAAAGGTTTTGGGCACACAGAATGCTTCGCTTAAACACATTTCAGAGTTTAAGGATGAAATTGCAAATGCAAGAACTTTCAGCTTTTTGCACGAAATTGAAATGTTGCTGGAAAATGGCTTAATTAAAGGAGGCGATCTTAACAATGCAATAGTTTACGTTGATAAAGAACTTTCTCCAAGCACTATGGATAAACTTCGTACTGCATTTGGGAAAGATACAATCTCAGTAAAACCAAATGGAATTTTAGACAATCTCACACTTCATTATCCAAACGAAGCAGCACGACATAAACTTTTGGACGTGATTGGCGATTTAGCTTTGGTTGGAACCCGAATTAGAGGAAAAGTTATCGCTAACAAGCCCGGACATTTTGTTAATACACAATTTGCCAAAAAACTTTCGAAAATCATAAAAATGGAAGCTCGAAATAACATTCCAAAATTTGATATTAACAAACCGCCTGTAAAAGACGTGAATCAAATTATGGCAATGCTTCCGCACAGACCGCCATTTTTATTGGTTGATAAAATTATGGAAATGAGCGATACCCATGTGGTCCTCAAAAACGTAACGATGAACGAACCTTTTTTCGTGGGTCACTTTCCGGGAGCGCCAGTAATGCCAGGAGTTTTAATTGTTGAAGCAATGGCTCAAACGGGAGGAATTTTAGCTTTGAGCACCGTTCCGGATCCAGAGAACTATCTTACGTTCTTTATGAAAATAAACAATGTGAAATTTAAACAACAAGTAAACCCAGGTGATACTTTAATTTTTGTATTGGAATTAATTTCACCAATCCGCCGTGGAATCGTGCATATGCAAGGAAATGCGTATGCAAATGATAAATTGGTAACTGAGGCCGAATTGATGGCCCAAATGGTAAAAACAAAAAATCTATAGATGAACCAACCACTTGCATACGTCCATCCGGGCGCAAAAATAGCCAAAAACGTAGTGATTGAGCCTTTTACAACAATTCATAACAATGTTATAATTGGTGAAGGAACTTGGATTGGAAGCAACGTAACCATTATGGAAGGCGCGCGAATTGGTAAAAACTGCAACATTTTTCCGGGTGCGGTAATTTCTGCGATTCCGCAAGATTTGAAATTTAAGGATGAAGATACAACAGTGGAAATTGGCGATGGTACAACTATTCGTGAATATGTAACAATAAACCGTGGAACCGTTGATCGCGGAAAAACGGTGGTAGGAAAGAATTGTTGGATCATGGCATATTGCCATATTGCTCACGATTGCCTTGTGGGTGACAACTGCATTTTTTCAAACAACAGTACACTTGCTGGACACGTAACGGTTGGCGATCACGTAGTTTTAGCTGGTATGACTGCAGTACATCAGTTTTGTATGATTGGCAACCACGCTTTTGTAACCGGAGGTTCTTTGGTTCGAAAAGATGTTCCGCCATTCGTAAAAGCGGCGCGCGAACCGCTTAGTTATGTTGGGATTAATAGTATAGGACTTCGAAGAAGAGGTTTCACGCCACAAAAAATTACCGAGATACAGAATATTTACAGACTTCTTTATCAAAAAAATTACAATACATCCCAAGCTGCCGGAATTATAGAAGCCGAAATGGAAGCAACGCCGGAAAGGGACGAAATACTTCAATTCATCAAAAATTCCAAGCGCGGAATTATGAAAGGATATTTCAATTCCAACTAAACAATAAAATAGTTAATCATTTAAAAAATAAACCAGATAATGGCTACTTCATCAGATATTAGAAAAGGACTATGCATCCGCTATAACCACGACATTTATAAAATTATTGAATTCCTTCACGTAAAACCAGGAAAAGGTCCTGCGTTTGTGCGTACTAAATTGAAAAGTGTTACCTCGGGAAAGGTGATAGACAATACATTTTCCGCAGGTCATAAAATTGATGATGTGCGCGTGGAAACCCACAAATTCCAGTTTCTTTACAATGAAGGAAATATGTTTCATTTTATGAATACAGAAGATTATTCCCAAATCAGCTTGATGAAGGATATTCTTGACACTCCAGAATTGATGAAAGAAGGTGAAATTGTTACCGTGCTTATTAATTCAGAAGACAATGCGCCGCTTTCTGTTGATATGCCTGCTCATGTAATTTTACAAGTGACGTCAACCGAGCCTGGTGTTAAAGGAAATACTGCTACAAATGCTACAAAACCAGCAATAGTTGAAACAGGTGCGGAAGTAAATGTTCCTTTGTTTATTAACGAAGGTGATAAAATTCGAATTGATACTGAAAAAGGTCAGTACCAAGAAAGAATGAAAGATTAATTAGAAAAATATTCTAAAAAAATCCAACAATTCAATAATCTAACAATCTAAAAATTGAAATTCCCAACTCCCCAAACTCTTGAAAATATCGCAATTATAATTGGTTCCGATTATGTTGGCGAATCAAATTTTCCAGTTTTTGGGATGAATGAAATTCATGTTGTGGAATCGGGCGATATCGTTTTCGTTGATCACCCAAAATATTACGACAAGGCACTTCAGTCAGCAGCTACAGTAATTCTTATAAATAAAGAGGTGGATTGTCCTGAGGGGAAAGCATTGCTTATTTCTGATGATCCTTTTAGGGATTTCAATAAACTAACAAATCATTTTAAACCTTTCCGAAATTCCCATAGCGCAATTTCTGATTCTGCGGAAATAGGAGAGGGGACAGTTATTCAACCAAATGTTTTTGTTGGTAATAATGTAAAAATTGGCCGCGATTGCTTAATTCATTCGAACGTTTGTATTTACGACAATACGGTAATTGGAAACAACGTAACAATACACGCCGGAACCGTTTTGGGCGGTGATGCATTTTACTATAAAAATCGCCCCGAAAAATTCGATAAACTCTTAAGCGGCGGAAACGTTGTTATTGAAGATAATGTGGATTTGGGTGCACTTTGCACTATTGATAAAGGCGTAACAGCTTCAACCACAATTGGCGAAGGCTCAAAATTGGACAATCAAGTTCAAGTGGGCCACGATACAATTATCGGGAAACGATGTTTAATCGCTTCACAGGTTGGTATTGCAGGTTGTGTTGTTGTTGAGGATTTCGTTACTATTTGGGGACAAGTAGGTATTACAAGCGGTATAACTATTGGCGAAAAAGCCGTAATTTCAGCACAAAGTGGCGTTAGCAAATCATTGGCTGGCCATAAATCATACTTCGGAACTCCCGCAGATGATTTTAGATCAAAATATAAAGAATTGGCTTCGATAAAGCTGATTCCCGAAATAATTAAAAAATTGGAGGATTTATCATGAGTAAAAGCGCAAAAGAAATAGTTAAGGATTTTTATAAGTCAAATATTCTGCACGATGAATCTGTGATGGAGCGCTTCTTCCATCCAGAAATTGTCCTTATTTGGAACAGCGCCAACGGGCTTTCCATTATGCATTTTGATGATATGGTTAATTTCTTTTCTGAAGTTAGGCGTTCATACAACGATCTTCGTATTGAAGTAAGCCATTTATTGGCAGATGATAATCAAGTAACAATTCGGTACAAATACTATATTCGAACCATGGAAAATCCCGATGAAGAATTGGGAATAGCCCATTTCATAGCTATTTGGGAGGTAAAAGACGATAAAATTTATCGTGGTTATCAAGTGAGCCAACCTGTTACCGATAAAGATGATACCAATGAAAGCTATCATCGAGTTAAGGTTTAATATCTTTTAAATCCGTCAACAAAAGCCGTATCTTTGCCGCAATTCTGAAAAATTCAAACAATGATTTTGTTTGAATTATAAATAAAAATAAACAATAGAAAATACTTAAAAATGAGCGTTTTAGTAAATAAAAATTCAAAAATAATAGTTCAAGGATTTACAGGTAGTGAAGGTACTTTTCACGCAGGACAAATGATTGAATACGGAACCAATGTTGTTGGGGGTGTAACTCCGGGAAAAGGTGGTCAAAAACATCTCGACAAACCAGTTTTCAATACTGTTTCAGAAGCTGTTGAAAAAACTGGCGCCGATACAACGATTATTTTTGTACCGCCTGCTTTTGCTGCTGACGCTATTATGGAGGCTGCTGACGCAGGGATTAAAGTTATTATAACTATTACTGAAGGAATTCCTGTGAAGGATATGATTATGGCTTCAGATTACATAAAAGATAAAGATTGCCGACTTATCGGTCCAAACTGCCCAGGCGTTATCACTCCGGGCGAAGCGAAAGTGGGTATTATGCCAGGCTTCGTTTTCAAAAAAGGAACTGTTGGTATTGTTTCAAAATCGGGAACCCTTACTTATGAAGCTGCTGATCAAGTAGTAAAACAAGGCCTTGGAATTACTACAGCAATCGGAATTGGTGGCGATCCAATTATTGGAACCACGACAAAAGAAGCTTTGGAAATGCTAATTAATGATGAAGAGAGCGAGGCTGTTGTAATGATTGGCGAAATTGGAGGCCAATTGGAAATAGATGCAGCAAACTGGTATAAAAATAGCGGGAATAAAAAACCAGTAATCGGCTTTATCGCAGGTGAAACTGCTCCTGCTGGAAGAACGATGGGTCACGCCGGTGCAATTGTTGGCGGAAGTGATGACACTGCACAAGCAAAGAAAAAAGTAATGCGCGAATGTGGAATTCACGTTGTTGAATCTCCAGCGGAAATTGGAAAGAAAGTAAAAGAAGTTTTAGGATAATTTTTCTAATATAAAATTTATAAGCTCTGTGAATTCACAGGGCTTTTTTTATGGAGAACCCGCAACCTTTTGTTATATTTGAATCCCCGCCTTTTTTCGGGGTTTTTATTACAGAAATGTTTGCTTGAGCGTGTCACACTGAGCGCAGTCGAAGTGCAATCGAAGTCGAGAATTTAATTTTAAATCGAAATAATCTTTATATGAAATTACTGGAAGGAAAAACAGCAATAATAACAGGCGGAAGTCGCGGTATTGGAAAAGGAATCGTGGAAGCTTTTGCCCAACACGGCGCCAATGTGGCTTTTACCTATAGTTCCTCAGCGGAAGCAGCAAATACATTGGCCGATGAAATTTCAAAAAGCGGTGTAAAAGCAAAAGCGTATAAAAGTGATGCGGCTTCTTATGAAGAATCACAAACGCTGGCTGAAGAAGTTTTAAAAGATTTTGGAAGTATTGATATTTTGGTAAATAACGCCGGAATCACCAAAGACAATCTATTAATGCGTATTTCTGAAGAAGATTTTGATAAAGTAATTGAAGTGAACTTAAAGTCAGTTTTCAACATGACAAAAGCCGTTCAACGAGCAATGCTGAAACAGCGAAAAGGTTCCATCATAAATATGAGCTCAGTTGTTGGCGTAAAAGGAAATGCGGCAAACCAATTATGCTGCTTCAAAAGCAGGAATTATTGGGTTTACAAAATCAGTTGCTTTGGAATTGGGTTCCCGCGATATTCGTTGCAACGCAATCGCCCCAGGTTTCATTGAAACTGAAATGACTGGAAAACTTGATGCGGCCACAGTTCAAGGTTGGAGGGACGCCATTCCATTAAAACGTGGCGGTTCTCCGGAAGATATAGCAAACGCCTGCGTTTTCTTCGCCAGTGACCTTTCTGCATACGTTACCGGCCAAGTGCTGAACGTTGATGGGGGAATGCTTACTTAATTTACGATTTTAGATTGACGATTTATGAATACCAATAAAAGTTTAAATTTTAGAAAATATTTTAAATCTACAATCGTACTTCGTAAATCGTAAATCAAAATGTTTACAGAAACAATCCTTTATATAATTCTTGCCGGAGTCATTTCGATCGCTCTGGCGATTTTTATGTATGGCTATAAGTCAAAACAAAAAGGTTCTTTGCGTTGGATTTTTGGAATTCTACGCTTTATAACGCTTTTCTCAATTTTACTTTTAATTATAAATCCGAAATTCAAAAGTGAAACCTATACCATTGAAAAGCCAAAACTTCCAGTTCTTATTGATAATTCCGCATCAATAGGGGAGTTGAACCAAAAAGAAAATGTTTCTTCGCTACTTCAAAAACTAAAAGATAATGACGCCTTAAACGACAAATTCGACATTTCCTATTACTCATTCGGAAATGATTTCCGCGAAAGCGATTCCCTTTCTTTTGATGAAAAAAATACAAATATTTCAAAAGCACTTTCTTTAGCCAACGAACTTTTTAAAAATCAAACGGCACCAACAATTGTAATAACTGATGGAAACCAAACCCTTGGAAATGATTACGAATTTTCTTCGGCAACTTATAAAAATCAAATTTATCCAGTAATACTGGGTGATTCCATAAAATACACCGATTTAAAAATTGAGCAGTTAAACACGAACCGTTATGCGTTTCTAAAAAACCAATTTCCGGTTGAAGTTATTTTAACCTACAGTGGCGCAAGTTCAGTGAATTCTGAATTTGTTGTTACGCAAGGAGCGGCAACAGCTTATAGAACAAACGTTTCTTTCAATGGAAATGAAACCTCAAAAACACTCAATTTTACATTGCCGGCAAATTCTGTCGGACTTCAAAAATACACAGCTCAAATCGTTCCGCTATCGGATGAAAAAAACAAAACCAACAACAGCAAACAGTTCGCAGTTGAAGTTATTGACCAAGCTACCAATGTTTTGTTGGTGAGTAAATTGTCGCATCCAGATTTGGGCGCACTTCAAAAAGCAATTACCACCAATGAACAAAGAACAATCACTATTAAAAAACCTACTGAAGCAGTTGCGGTTTTAAATGATTTTCAGCTCGTAATTTTTTATCAACCAGACAGAAGTTTCGCTTCAGTGTTTTCAGAAATTGAAAAACTCAATAAAAATTCTTGGGTTATTTCCGGACTTCAAACAGATTGGTATTTTTTGAATGGCGCGCAGGATAATTTCAATAAAGAAGCTTCAAATCAAAGTGACGACATACAGGCTGAACTTAATTCCAATTACGGCACATTTGCCGTTGAAGATATTGGTTTTGATAATTTTCCGCCTTTATATACCGAGTTTGGCGCGTTGACAATTAGTGTTCCGAATGAAGTAATGCTCGAACAAACCGTTGGCGGAATTTCAAATGGAAATCCGTTACTCGCCACAATGGAAATAAACGGAAAGCGAGATGCAATATGGGATGGCGAAGGATTTTGGCGTTGGCGGGCAAATAGTTTTCTGCAAACGGAAAGCTTCCAAAGTTTTGATGATTTTGTAGGGAATCTTGTTCAATATTTAGCTTCAAACAAAAGACGGAGCAGGCTAGAGGTTTCTGCGGAAACTTTTTATTACAATAATAATCCGGTAAAGATTTCGGCACAGTATTTCGATAAAAATTATGTGTTCGACAGTCGCGCTTCGCTCAACATTACATTGAAAAATATTGAAACTGAAAAGCAAATAATTTTTCCAATGCTTTTGCGAAACAATTATTTTGAAGTTGATTTGAATAGCCTACAAGCGGGTGAATATAATTACACGGTTTCAGTGGCAAATGAAGCGGTATCCAGCAGTGGAAATTTCACGATTTTAGATTTTAATGTGGAGCAGCAATTTTTAAATGCAGATGTTGGAAAACTGAACAGAATTGCCCAAAACACCCAAGGGAAAAGCTACTATGTAACTGAAACTGAATCTTTGATTAAAGCTTTGATTGAAAATAGTAACTACCAAAACATTGAAAAAAGCGAACAAAAAGTAGTACCTTTAATCGATTGGAAATATCTGCTTGCCCTTATTGTTCTTGCCCTCGCTGCAGAATGGTTTATCAGAAAATACAACGGACTTATCTAAAATAGTAATCATTTAAAATTTATACATGGAAAAATTACCTAAACTCACTATACCTGTAATCATAGGAATTGTTTTGTTGATTATATTAATTGCAAAATCTTCTGTAACTATTAATTCTGGTCACTCTGGAGTGCTATATGAAACTTTTGGAAATGGTGTTGTGACCGATGAACCGCCATTGGGCGAAGGTTTTCACATAATCGCCCCTTGGAACAAAGTTTTTGTTTACGAAATTCGTCAACAGGAACTTAGCGAAAAAATGCAAGTGCTATCTTCAAACGGACTTGAAATTAAGCTAGATGCTTCTGCCTGGTACCAACCAATAAATAAGGATGTAGCAAAACTTCACCAAGAAAAAGGAGAGGATTACTTGCAGCGTGTTATTCAGCCAGCAATACGAAGTGCTGCAAGAAGTGTGGTGGGGCGTTATACACCGGAACAATTATACTCTACAAAGCGTGATGCAATTCAGACAGAAATTTTTGAGGAAACAAAGAAAATTCTTGACGAGCAATATATTCAACTTAACCAAATTTTGGTTCGTGATGTAACGTTGCCTGCAACAATAAAGGATGCTATTGAGCGCAAGCTGAAACAGGAACAGGAATCTTTAGAATATGAGTTTAGACTTGTAACAGCAGATAAGGAAGCCCAAAAAGTAAGGATTGAAGCCCAAGGAAAAGCAGATGCAAACGCAATTTTAAGTGCTTCATTAACAGATAAAGTGCTGCAGGATAAAGGTATTGATGCTACATTGGAACTTGCAAAATCGCCAAACACAAAGGTTGTAGTTGTGGGTTCGGGTGATAGTGGTTTGCCTTTGATTTTAGGGAATAATTGATTGGTTTAATTTTTAAGAGTTAAACATGAGTGTATTTACATTTCATTTAGTAAAAACA
This sequence comes from uncultured Flavobacteriaceae bacterium, assembly GCA_963716065.1. Lineage (GTDB taxonomy): Bacteria > Bacteroidota > Bacteroidia > Flavobacteriales > Flavobacteriaceae > Aequorivita. Next base: position 213,283 of record OY970287.1, on the reverse strand, counting down.
AACTACATAAATGCTCTTAAAGTATTCTTCTCACCTCCTAAATTAGTAAATATTCCAGGTTTGATTCATTTCAAATCTATGACTTCTATGACATTAGGCTCACCGCTTTTTTCATCTTCAAGAATATTAATTAGACAAGTAGCTGTTTTTGCACAATGGGAAAACGAAGCTGCTATTGATAATTTTTTGGAAACTCAAAAGTTCGGAAAATTTTTAGCAAATGGATGGCATACACGATTATTGTATTTACGACAATGGGGACATATTGATGAATTTAAAATCCCAAAAAATGCTAATGAAATAGATAATCCTGATAAATCTGTAGTAGCTGTTACTATTGCTCGCATGAAACTTTTGCAAATACCAAGATTTATTCAATGGGGAAGACCTGTTGAAAAATTAGTTCGTGACCATCCAGGCATTACTTTAGCGCTGGCAGCAATTAGGCTTCCAAGGACTGTCTCAACTTTTTCAATTTGGAAATCTCAAAAGGAAATGGTTGAAATGGTTCGTGGGCATAGTTCAGTTCCTAAGCCTAAACGGCATCAAGATGCAATGAATGAAAGAGATAGGAAAGATTTTCACTTTCAATTTACAACCTTACGCTTTAAGCCAATTTCAGAATTTGGAGAATGGGAAGGTCGCACCAATATTATCCCAAACCTAAATAGTAAACAATAAAAATGAGTTTGGCTTACCACAAGCAGAATTTTCAAGATTGGTTTACACAACAGTGGGCAATACTATGGGGTAAAAGGATTGATCCCAAAATTTTTCCTTGGTTGATGGGACCCTTTGGAAAACTTGGATCTATTTCAGATGATTTTATAAATCAATTAGCTAACGATGAAGGCTTAATCATTGAAAGAAACATAAAATCTCAAGGCTTAATACCTTCAATTAATCAATTGAATTTATCTGATTTAGAAATGGCTCGTCTTTCAAAAAAGGTCATAAACTTTTACGAAAACACTTCAGATTATAATCTAAAATTTAATGTAAAATGGAATCCTATATTTAAAATGTGCGGGAAGCTTGTTAATACATTATTCAGCCGAAGAATTCAACAACTAAACATACCATTGAATAACACTGAAAGTTCAAGGCAAATAAAAAGCGAAATAATAACACTTTCAGATCCAATATCTAAAAAAGTGAAATATACCGTTTGGTATCGGACTTTCAAATCAAATGGACAAGTGCTGTATTCTGGGGTTTATTCTACTTGTTTGTTGCCATCAGGAAAAACGTATATTAAAGCAGTTTTTCCTTTACCCAAAGGAAATGCTACAGTTATCATGTCTCCCAGTGTTGGGCAGAATGGAGAGTTTTGCCTTGTTTCTTCAGGAAAAAAGTTTGGTGATGCGGGTTTTTATTTTTTTCTGAATGATTCAAAGGGAAAATTTTGGTCTCAATATATAAGTTCGTTTTGCGACCAATTAGTTGTTTATTGTGATAATGGAAATCTTTTTGCCAAGCAAACATTAACTCTTTGGAATCTAAAAGTTCTTCGATTTAATTATGAAATAAATCCTACAAATCAGTCTTCCGAAAAGACTTTATAATCAACAATCCACAAATCAATGTTACTGCAGCTAGTCCAAAGGCTAAAATATTGTTGCCGTAAATAAAGTTCCCAATGGAAAACAAAGCGCAATAAACACCAACAACCCCTGCAAAAAAGCCAAGAATTTTCATCCCAAAACCTTTAAACTTGGATTCGTTTCCGAAAATAAGGCTGTTGAAACTATTCAATGTTTCTGCACTCGAGGGTTTTGTCATATAGGTTACAAGCACCCACCCAACAGTAGTAATGGCGACGCTTAAAACCAATTGCCAGTGCCCAGCCATTTCAACCATTCGCGTTTCCATTTTTCCATTTATAAAGAAGAAACCGGCAATAATAAAAGATATAAGCATTGCGGCAATTTCACTGTACGGATTTATTCTACTCCAAAACCAACGCAGAATAAATAATAAACCAGTTCCCGCACCAATAGATAGTAATAAATTGAAACCGTCGCGGGCTTCTTCCAACACAAGCGCCAACAAAGCCGCTAAAATCATCATTACTACGGTGGAAATTCTACCAACACTCACTTGTTCTTTTCCCGTTGCTTCTTTCCGAATAAAACGAACATAAAAATCATTAACCACATAAGAGCTTCCCCAATTTAAATGGCTTGAAATTGTACTCATAAAAGCCGCAATAAGCGATATGATAACGATTCCAAGCAATCCCGCAGGCAAAAACGAAAGCATCGCAGGGTAGGAGAGGTCATTTTTTACGAAAGAAGGATTCAAGTTCGGAAAAGCTGCTTGCAGACTTTCAAGATTCGGATAAATAATTATTGAAGCTAAACCAATAATAATCCAGGGCCAAGGACGAAGTGCATAATGCGCAAAATTGAAAAACAAAGTTGCCCAAGTAGCGTGCTTTTCATCTTTCGCTGCAAGCATTCGTTGCGCAATATAACCACCCCCACCTGGCTCAGCGCCCGGATACCAAACGCTCCACCATTGTACCGCAAGCGGAACGATAAGCAAAGGAATCAATAATTCAGGGTTTGAAAAATCTGGGAGCATTGCGGTCTTTGCTGCAACGGCAGGAGTTGAGAGAAGGTTTTCAATTCCGCCAATTTCGGGCATATTTACAATATAAATTGTAGCCCAAATACTTCCGACCATCGCGATTATAAACTGAACAAAATCCGTCAACAAAACACCTTTCAATCCACCAAAAGCTGAGTAAATTACAACTACGGGCGAAGCAATTAATAATACTTCCAAAGAAGACAATCCGAACATCACGTGTCCAATTTTAATCGCTGCCAAGCAAACATTTGCCATAATAACGATGTTGAAAAAAACGCCTAAATAAATTGCCCGAAATCCTCTTAAAAATGCGGCGCTTTTTCCGCTGTAGCGCAATTCGTAAAATTCCAAATCGGTTGTAATTCCGCTTTTGCGCCACAGTTTTGCATAGAAAAATACCGTCAACATTCCCGTTAATAGAAAACTCCACCAAATCCAATTTCCGAATACTCCATCTTCACGTATTACGCCAGCAACAAAATTGGGCGTGTCGGCGGCAAAAGTTGTAGCAACCATACTAACGCCCAGCAACCACCAAGGCATATTTCTATCAGAAAGGAAAAAGGATTTTGAATCTTTCCCGGATTTTTTTGCGACAAGCAAACCGATTACTATAAAAATTATGAAGAATAAAACTATAATTATCCAATCGAGAGTGGCTAAATGCATAGAAAGCTTTGGTTTTACGGTGGTTTACATTGTAAGGGTTAATGTAAAAAAATAGATCAATAAATTAATAATTCGTTAAAATTTATATTCACAGTTTTTAAACATATTTTTTTGTATAGATTTGCCCAAGCAATTATGAACAAAACAGTTTTACATCATCACCATATCAACTTCAACGCTCACGCGAGGTGATATGTCTGTTGTATAATTTTACAATATTCAAAACCCGTTTGAGCAATCAAACGGGTTTTTTTATTCCTATAACTCAACTAAAATAACAGTACAAAAATGAAAAAATTAAAAATCGCAGTACAGAAATCGGGAAGACTTCACGACGAATCACTTGCATTGTTAAAGGATTGCGGAATCTATATCGATAACGGTCGCGATCAATTAAAAGCTTCATCCACAAATTTTCCTTTGGAAATCTATTATCTGCGAAATGGTGATATTCCTCAGTATTTAAAGGACGGCGTAGTAGATTGTGCCATTATTGGTGAAAATCTTTTAGTGGAAAAAGGCGAGGATATTTCTATCGTTGATCGTTTGGGTTTTTCAAAGTGTAGAGTTTCATTGGCGGTTCCAAAATCATTTAAATATGAATTGATTGCTGATTTAAACGGGAAGCGAATTGCCACGAGTTATCCCGAAACAACTCAAAATTATTTGAAACAAAATGGAATTGAAGCTGAACTGCACATTATTAACGGGAGTGTGGAAATTGCTCCAAATATAGGCCTTGCCGATGCTATTTGTGATATTGTAAGCAGCGGCAGCACACTTTTCAAAAACAACTTAAAAGAAGCTGAAGTAATATTGAAAAGTGAAGCGGTGCTTGCTGTTTCTCCAACAATTTCTGAAAAAGCCAATGAAATTTTAGGCAAACTTCGTTTCAGAATTCAATCAGTTTTGCAAGGGCGCGATTCGCGATATGTTTTGCTAAACGCTCCAAATGATAAAATTGACGAAATCATAAGATTACTTCCGGGAATTAAAAGCCCCACTTTACTGCCCTTGGCAGAGGAAGGGTGGAACAGTATTCATTCCGTTGTAAATCGCGATGTATTTTGGGATGTAATTGAAGAATTGAAAAAAGCAGGTGCCGAAGGAATTTTGGTGTGCCCAATTGAAAAAATGATAGTTTGAGTTACGAGATACGAGATACGAGATACGAGATACGAGATACGAGATACGAGATACGAGATACGAGATACGAGATACGAGATACGAGATACGAGATACGAGATACGAGATACGAAGTAAGAAAATGAATTTTGAAATATGAATAAGTATATATGAAGCTTTAAACATTGAGCTTTCAACTTTAAACTATGAATAAAATATACAATCCCACACCTGAAACATGGACGGAAATTTTAAAACGTCCCACGCAAACAGTTGCGGATATCGAGACAACTGTGAATCAAATATTTTCAGAAGTAAAATCGAAAGGTGATTTGGCGGTAAAGAAATACACCCAACTTTTTGATAGCATTTCAATTGAAAACATATTAGTTTCCAAAGAAGAAATAACTACTGCGGAAAGCGAAGTTTCCAACGAATTGAAAGAAGCAATAAATCTTGCAAAAGCAAATATTGAAAAATTCCATAGCTCGCAAAAAACGGAAAGAATTACTGTTGAAACAACTGAAGGGGTAGTTTGCTGGCAAGAAAAACGAGCGATTCAGAAAGTTGGGCTTTATATTCCCGGAGGTTCCGCACCTTTGTTTTCAACGGTTTTGATGTTGGCAGTTCCAGCAGCAATTGCAGGTTGTAAAGAGATAATTCTTTGCACCCCACCAAACAAAGAAGGGAAAATTAACCCGGCAATTCTATATACTGCAAATCTTTGCGGAGTTACAAAGATTTTTAAAATCGGCGGAATCCAAGCTATTGGTGCAATGACCTTTGGCACGGAAACAATTCCAGCAGTTTATAAAATTTTTGGTCCAGGAAACCAGTTTGTGACTGTTGCTAAACAAATTGCCACAAAATATGGAGTTGCAATAGATATGCCCGCTGGCCCTTCGGAATTGCTGGTTTTTGCAGATGAAACTGCCAAGGCTTCTTTTGTAGCTTCAGATTTATTATCGCAGGCTGAACACGGCGGGGATAGTCAAGTGATTCTGGTTACAACTTCGGAAAAGCTTTTAAATTCCGTAGAAAATGAGATTGAAAAACAACTTGAAGTATTGCCACGTAAAAATATTGCTGAAGAGGCTATTCAAAATTCCAAATTGATTTTGGTTGAAACAAATTCACAGGCAATAAACCTTATTAATGAATATGCTCCGGAACACTTCATTATAGTTTCAAAAGAAGAAGATTTCTTTATTGATAATATTCAAAATGCAGGATCGGTTTTTATAGGAAATTATACGCCCGAAAGTGCCGGGGATTACGCTTCGGGCACGAATCACACCTTGCCAACAAACGGTTATGCGAAGCAATACAGCGGCGTGAATTTAGACAGTTTTATGAAAAGTATGACGTTTCAGAAAATTTCAGAAACAGGAATTCAAAACATAGGAAAAGCAATCGAAATAATGGCAGAAGCAGAAGGTTTGAAGGCTCACAAAAATGCTGTGACTTTAAGATTGGATAGTTTGAAAAAGACGTCCGGTCGAGCGCAGTCGAGACCTAAATAATATAAAAATGAAGAACAATTTTGATATAAATAATTTTATCCGCCCAAACGTCGCCAAAATGAAGCCTTACAGTTCAGCGCGCGATGAATTTAAGGATTTTGATACCGAAATGATTTTCCTCGACGCCAACGAAAATCCTTTTGAAACTAACGAAAATCGTTACCCCGATCCGCAACAACGAAAACTGAAAAGCATTCTTTCAAAACAAAAAAACATTCCAACCGATCAAATTCTTTTAGGAAATGGAAGTGATGAAGTGTTGGATCTTATTTTTAGAGCGTTCTGTGAACCGGGGAAGGATAACGTAATCACCTTGCCGCCAACATACGGAATGTACAATGTTTTGGCAGATTTGAACAATATTGAAAATAGGGAAGTGTTGCTCGATGCAGATTTTCAGCCAGATTTTGATAAAATTTTAAAAAACATAGATCAACAAACAAAACTCTTGTTTATTTGCTCTCCCAACAATCCAACGGGAAATTTGATCACTTCTTCTGCAATTGAAACCCTTCTTAAAAATTTCAACGGTTTGGTGGTTATTGATGAAGCTTATATTGATTTTGCAAACGAGGAGAGTTGGATTTCAAAATTGAATGATTTTCCAAATTTGATAATTACCCAAACCCTTTCAAAAGCATACGGAATGGCTGGAATTCGACTTGGTATTTGTTTCGCATCCTCGGATATAATTTCGGTTCTAAACAAAATAAAGCCTCCATACAATGTTAATGTATTAACTCAAAATAAAGCCGTTGAACGACTTCAAAAAATTGAATTAATTGACTCGGAAATATTTGATTTAAAGAATGAAAGGGTAAATTTATTTAAAGCTTTAGTTCAAATAAACTATATTGAAAAGATATATGATTCTAACGCTAATTTCATCCTGATAAAAGTTGATAATGCTAGCGTGCGATATTCACAATTACTTGAAAAAGGAATTGTAGTTCGCAACAGAAGTTCACAGCCTCTTTGCGAAAATACATTACGAATTACAGTGGGCACTAAGTCAGAAAACAAAAAACTAATCACCATTTTAAAAGAATTGCAGAAATGAAAAAACGCGTATTGTTTATTGACCGCGACGGTACAATGATAAAAGAAACCGTGGACGAGCAGATTGATGCTTTCGATAAAATGATTTTTTATCCAAAAGTGTTTACTTATTTAGGAAAAATTGCAAGGGAATTGGATTTTGAATTGGTGATGATTACAAATCAAGATGGCTTGGGAACTGCTTCATTTCCTGAGGAAACATTTTGGCCTGTGCACAATTTCATTATGAAATCTTTTGAAAATGAAGGTGTTGTTTTTAATGAAGTCTTAATTGACCGCACATTTCCTCATGAAAATGCCGTTACTCGAAAACCTGGAATTGGATTGTTAAAAAAATACTTTTCTGAAGATTACGATTTAGAGAATTCCTTTGTAATAGGGGATAGGTTAACTGACGTTGAACTTGCTAAAAACCTTGGTTCTAAGGGAATTTTCATAAATGACAATACCAATTTAGGCACTTCTGAAATTTCATTTAAATCTGAAGAATTGCAAAAATATATTTCTTTGGAAACGAACGATTGGCAGCAGATTTATGAATTTTTAAAGCTGAAGCAGCGCGTTTCTGAAATCCAAAGAAAAACTAATGAAACCGATATTTCGATAAAGTTGAATTTAGATGGAACTGGGAAAAGCACTATTAACACAGGCATTGCATTCTTTGATCATATGCTTGATCAATTAGCACGCCATGGCCAAATGGATTTGGAAATTACTGTTAAAGGCGATTTGGAAGTGGATGAACACCATACTATTGAGGACACTGCAATTGCTTTAGGCGAAGTTTTTAATAATGCTCTGGCTGATAAATTGGGGATGGAACGTTACGGTTTCTGTTTGCCGATGGATGATTGTTTGGCTCAGGTTGCGATTGATTTTGGTGGAAGAAATTGGCTAGTTTGGGATGCAGATTTTAAACGAGAAATGATCGGCCAAATGCCCACGGAAATGTTTTATCATTTTTTCAAAAGCTTTTCGGATGGTGCAAAAGCTAACCTCAACATTAAAGCAGAAGGTACCAACGAACACCACAAGATTGAAGCAATATTCAAAGCCTTCGCAAAAGCAATAAAAATGGCCGTGAAACGAGATGCTGAAAAAATGATTTTGCCATCAACAAAAGGAATGTTGTAAAAATAAAATACGAAATGCGAGTGACGAGTGACGAATTGGGAAATATGGAATTTAAAATATGAAAATAGTTATTATTAATTACGGTGCAGGCAATATTCAAAGCATCAAATTTGCTTTTCAAAGATTAGGGATTGAAGCTACTTTATCTTATGATGAAACTGAAATCCGCAATGCAGATAAAGTGATTTTTCCAGGTGTGGGTGAGGCGAGTAGCGCAATGAAAAAACTGAAAGATTTGGGTTTAGATAAAGTAATTCGAACTTTAAAACAACCCGTTTTGGGAATCTGTTTGGGAATGCAGTTATTGTGCAATTCCTCTGAAGAAGGGAATACAGAGGGTTTAGGAATTTTTGATGTTGATGTAATACGATTTTCCAAAGGTGTAAAAGTGCCGCAAATAGGCTGGAACCAAATTTCAAACCTGAAATCTGGTTTATTTAAAAGCATTTCAGAAACTGAGTTTATGTATTTAGTGCATAGCTTTTATGCACCCTTAAGTGAAGAAACCATTGCAACTACTGAATATGGAATACAATATTCATCAGCTTTACAAAAGGATAATTTTTACGGGGTGCAATTTCACCCAGAAAAAAGCAGCGCTGCCGGAGAACAAATCCTAAAAAACTTTTTAAATCTCAAATCCCAATACTAATATCTCAAATCTAAAGATGAGAATAATACCAGCAATAGATATCATAGACGGCAAGTGTGTCCGTCTTTCGAAAGGCGATTACAGCACGAAAAAGATTTATAATGAGAATCCGCTTGAGGTTGCAAAGCAGTTCGAGGCCCACGGAATTCAATATTTGCATTTGGTTGATTTGGATGGTGCCAAAAGCAAGCACATTGTAAACCATAAAATTTTGGAGGAGATAGCTTCAAATACAAGCTTAAAAATAGATTTTGGCGGTGGTTTAAAAACTGATGAAGATTTAAAAATCGCCTTTGAATGCGGCGCAAATCAAATCACCGGCGGAAGTATCGCAGTTAAAAATCCTGAAACCTTTAAAAGCTGGCTGCAAAAATTCGGAAGTGAGAAAATCATTTTGGGAGCAGATGCCAAAGACGAAATGGTTGCAATAAGCGGATGGTTGGAAGATTCGAAAGAGGAATTAATTCCTTTCATTCAAAAATATATTGAAGATGGAATTAACTATGTTATCTGCACAGATATCAGCAAAGACGGAATGTTACAAGGACCTGCATTCGAATTATATAAAAAAATTATAAACGAATGTCAGTCTGGTCAAGCGCTCCCGATAGCTATCGGGACGAAACCTGATGGAAACGAACTTAAACTAATTGCCTCCGGTGGAATATCAACCTTTGAAGATCTCCCAAAATTAGCAGAAATAGATTGTGAAGGAGTTATAATTGGCAAAGCTATTTATGAAAACAAAATTAGTTTGAAACAACTTGAAAATTACATTTCAAACGACGAGGTTTGAACTACGAGCGACGAGCGACGAAAAAAATGAAATAATCGCTAAATTGAATATTTAATTAAAATGATATGCAGGATTTAAAAGCGAGAACTAAAAAATTCACTTTAGATTGTTTGGATTTATGTGCCAAAATTCCAAAGTCAAGAGAGTTTGATTCCATTGTTCGTCAACTTATACGTTCATCAAGTTCTGTTGGCGCAAATTATCGCGCAGCAAACAGAGCAAAATCTGATCGGGATTTTATAAATAAATTAAAAATCGTAGAAGAGGAAGCAGACGAAAGTATGTTTTGGTTGGAAATATTACTAGAGATTGATTTAAAAAATAGTGATGCGATCAAAGAATTAATAAAAGAGAGCAACGAATTAGTAGCCATAACAGTCGCATCCATAAAAACTGCAAGAAAAAGATTATGAAAAACATATGCAATATTCGTCGTTCGTCCTTCGAAACTCTTACTTCAAATTGTCGCTCGTCGCTCGAATATCTAATTTCAAATTTTCGTTCGTCGCTCGAATATCTAATTTCAAATTTTCGCTCGTCGCTCATAACTCGTAACTCGTACTTCAAAATATGTTAACTAAGCGAATCATTCCCTGTTTAGATATTAAAAACGGTCGCACCGTTAAAGGAATTAATTTTCTCGATTTACGCGATGCTGGTGACCCTGTGGAACTCGCAAAATTCTATTCGGAAAATGGTGCCGATGAATTGGTTTTTTTAGACATTTCAGCAACGGAAGAGCGCAGAAAAACTTTGGGCGAATTGGTTTTAAAAGTCGCAGAAACCATCAACATTCCATTTACGGTTGGCGGTGGCATTTCTTCAGTGGAAGATGTTGAAATTTTACTGAATAATGGCGCAGATAAGGTATCGATAAATTCTTCCGCAGTTAAAAATCCGCAATTGATTAATGAATTGGCTGCAAAATTTGGCTCCCAATGTATTGTTGTTGCCATTGATTCGAAATTGATCGAAGGAAAGTGGAAAGTTCATTTGGTGGGAGGGAAGGTGCCTACTGAATTAAATCTATTTGAATGGGGAAAAGAAGTTGAACAGCGCGGTGCGGGGGAAATTCTTTTCACCTCAATGGATAATGATGGTACTAAAAATGGCTTTGCAAATGAAGCCTTGTCAAAACTTTCAACTGAATTAAATATTCCAATCATTGCTTCCGGCGGCGCTGGAAACATTCAGCATTTTACAGATGCTTTTAAAATAGGGAAAGCAGATGCAGCTTTGGCTGCTAGCGTTTTTCACTTTAAGGAAATTGCTATTTCTGATTTGAAAAATGAATTACAAACGCAGGAAATTCCTATTAGAATTACGAGCGATGAGCGACGAATTACGAAAAACGAAAATTGAACTTTGAGAAAAAAAATTATGGAAATAGATTTTAAAAAATATAGTGATGGGCTTGTGCCAGCGATAATTCAGGATAACGCAACCGATAAAGTGTTGATGCTTGGTTATATGGACGAGGAAGCTTTTTTGAAAACCAATCAATCAAAAAAAGTTACTTTTTTCAGCAGAAGTAAACAAAGGCTATGGACCAAAGGTGAGGAAAGTGGTAATTTTTTAGAACTTGTTTCAATCGCTGTAGATTGTGATAATGATGCGCTTTTGATAAAGGTTAATCCACTCGGTCGGTTTGCCACAAAGGTTTTGATACTTGCTGGCAGGAAGATAATATTTCAAGTTTCGGATTTCTTTCCGAATTGGAAAATATTATTCAAAATAGAAAGGAAAACGCTGAAAATGAAGATTCGTATGTTTCTTCGCTTTTCAGAAAAGGGATTAATAAAATTGCCCAGAAAGTAGGCGAGGAGGCGGTTGAAGTTGTTATTGAGGCTAAAGATAATAATGACGAACTTTTTTTAAGTGAAAGTGCAGATTTGCTTTTTCATTATATGATTTTGTTGCAAGCAAAGGGTTTCACATTAAAAAACATAGAGGAAACACTATTGAAAAGGCATAAAACTGATTAACATTTAATTGTAATTATATCGATTAAATTATGGATTCATTTTGCATACCTTTAAAATTATAAATCAATTTTTATGGCTGCCAGAATTAGAAAAAAACCACAAACCACAAAAATAGAACCTAAAAGAGCGAAAAATCTTTCTCCCGGAACCGTTCGATATACTGGTAAAAAGGCCATAACGGCAACAAAACTGGATATTATAGATTATTCCATAGAGTACTACGAGCGTTTTGAAACAAACAATATTGAGGATGCTTTTAAATATGAGGATTCTGAACATATTCAATGGATAAACGTAAATGGATTGAGCAATGCCGATGATATTGTAACCCTTGGAAATCATTTTGAATTGCATAAGCTTATACAGGAGGATATTGTTACCACAAATCAGCGCCCAAAGATTGACGAATATGATGATTATCTCTTCATTGTTTTCAAAATGCTGCATTACGATGAAACCGAACATTTAACGAATGAACACGTAAGTATGGTTTTGGGAAAGGATTATGTGCTCACTTTTCAGGAGGCAGAAGGTGATGTTTTTGAGGATTTAAGGGAAAGACTTGAACACGGAAAGGGTAGGATAAGAGGCGCCAAGGCAGATTATTTGATGTTTGCGATTTTGGATGCGGTGGTCGACAATTATTTCACCGTTATTGAATTTTTGAGCAATAAAGTAGAATTGTTGGAGGATAAACTTTTTGACGAAAAGAACAACGATGATATTACTGAGGAAATTCAGGATCTTAAGAAAGAAATACTAAAAATTAGAAAAGCTGTTTTGCCGCTTCGCGAAGTGATAAACAGGCTTGAAAAAATAGAAACCCCACTTATTGAAGACCGCACGGGCAAATATATTAGTGATCTTTATGACCACATTATACAAGTAAACGAAAGTGTTGAAATATACCGCGATATGATTTGGGGCTTGATGGATATGTATATGACGACCATCAGCAACAAAATGAACGAAGTGATGAAAGTGCTTACAATTATGGCATCCATTTTTATTCCGTTGACGTTTATGGCAGGGATTTATGGGATGAATTTTGAATACATTCCTGAACTTCAATTGAAATATGGCTACTTCTATCTTTGGGGAGCAATGGTTTTGGTATTCTTTGGCTTGCTTTGGTATTTTAAAAGAAAAAAATGGTTGTAACTCAAATGTCACACTGAGCGCAGTCGAAGTGCTTACGAAACAATTATATGAAACTTATTTTTGAGAATATTACAACTTTAGATTTCTATTTAAGAGACTGTAATTTAACAATCAATTCTCCGACTTAATTTCCCAAACTAATTAGTAATAAATAGAAAACAAAAGAATGGAAATAATGACAGTAGGCGGTGGATGCTTTTGGTGCATTGAAGCCATAATAAACGAAGTTAAAGGAGTTGAAAAAGTAGTTTCTGGATACACGGGTGGAACCGTTCCCGGCAAACCAACCTATCGCGAAGTATGCTCAGGTCTCACAGGTCACGCCGAAGTAGTGCAGGTTACTTTTGATCCAAATATAATTTCCTATGAAGATTTATTGGTGATATTTATGACCAGCCATGACCCAACTACCCTTAATCGCCAAGGCGGTGATGCTGGAACGCAATACCGTTCGGTGATTTATTATCATAACGATGCTCAAAAGGAAATCGCGGAAGCGGTTGCCAAAGAAATGGCTCCTTATTATGAAAACCCAATTGTGACCGAAATTAGCGCGTTGCCAACTTTTTATGAAGCTGAGGATTATCATCAAGATTATTACAAAAATAATCGAACTGCAGGCTATTGCAGTGCGGTGATTACTCCAAAATTGACAAAGCTTCGCAAGATGCATGCTGATAAACTTAAAAATTTTTCAGCTTAAATTGTGTCGCTTTTAAGCAGAATAAAAGCCTTTCCGGTGGGTTATGCCGAGGTGTTTTTTGAAAAAAGAAAATACGGAATAACCCGAACGGATTTTAATAACGGCAAGAGTTTTAAAATTTATGCGGAAGAATTGGGCGGCAAGGATTTCATCAGTTTAAATTACTACATCACCAATACTTCGGAAAAACTAAAACCTTGCGAAATGCCTGAGGAAAAAGTAATTTATTTTTTGAATAATTATAGTTTCGTTTAAAAATAATCCCTTTCAAAATTGAAAAACAATATAGTGGTTTAGTTTTTTTGGACAGGAAATTATTAATCTTTAATTTTCTGAACTATGAAAAAACAACGTCGCACCTTTAACTCCGCTTTCAAGGCCAAGGTTGCCCTTGAGGCCATCAAAGAACACGAAACAACGAGCGAACTTGCTCAAAAGTACCAATTACATCCCAACCAGATAACGCAATGGAAAAAAGAATTCCTCTTGAATGCTGCTATTGTTTTTGATAAGGACAAGGCCCATCTGGAGGAGCTCCAGGGGATGCGCAAGACCCAGGACGAGCTGTACCGGGAGATCGGTGAGCTGAAAATGGACCGGGACTGGTTAAAAAAAAAGCTGCTATGATCCCAACGGAAAATCGACGGCAAATGATCGAGCGCACAGCAGAAGCAGCCTCAATAGTACATCAATGCCATCTGTTGGGGCTCTCGCGCAGCACTCTTTATTATGCCCCGGCAAGAGCATATCGAGAAAAAGACCTTCGGATGATGGCCTTGCTCGACGAACTGCACTTGGAGGATCCAACGCGCGGAACACGGCGGATGCGCAACGAACTTGTCAAAGCGGGGTTCAAGGTAGGGCGCTGCCACGTGCGCACACTGATGAACGTAATGCGGATAAAGACAGTATACTGCCGTCCGCGCACCACCATATCCGATCCCACAAAGTACAAATATCCGTATTTGCTCAGAAACCTTGCAATAGAGCGTCCCAACCAGGTATGGAGTATAGATATCACCTATATTCCCATGCCAAGGGGATTTATGTACCTCACCGCCATTATTGATGTGCACAGCCGTTACATTGTCGGCTGGAGCATTTCCAACTCGATGGAAGCGGAATGGGTAACAGGGGTCGTAAGGGAGGCCGTGCGGACGCAGGGAAAGCCGGAAATCATCAATTCTGACCAAGGCACCCAGTTCACGTCCGATTGTTACATTGCCTTTGTCAAAGGTCTGGAAACTGTCAAGATATCGATGGACGGCAAGGGCAGGGCTCTCGACAATGTTTATATAGAACGGTTTTGGCGCACGATCAAATATGACAAGCTCTATTTGGAAAGGCCCGAAAACGGAATGGAACTGCACAGGGCATGCAAACAATTCATTTCCTATTACAACAACAGAAGGGATCATTCCTCTCTGGACAATAATCCCCCGGCCTCAGTATATCAGATGGCAGCCTAAAGTATAAATACAAAAAAGAAATAATGTTTAAATCTATTTTGCTCATGGACCCTAAAAAAAACTTAAGTTTGTCTAAAATCTGTCCAGCCTAACTAGACCATCTCAGTTTCTTTGGCCTCAGAAAACTTTGGTAAAACAATAGGGAAGGGAGCGTTAAGCACTTTAGGGTGTCAGCACGACATATTCTTAATACGATAAAAGTTTAATGGCAGTTCAAAACAGTCTTAACACGTTCAAAACTTTCCTAAAGTGTAGCGATTGACCCGTACATTGTTTCCAAAGTTTTGTGAAGCCTTGATTTTTTGTTTCTTTTTCATCAAGGAAAAAGAAAGTGCAAGAAACATTTATCTTTACAATCTTAAATGCAACAGCCAGAAATTAAAATACTAGATTTCGTTAAAAGTGAACTTGAAAAAATCAAGTTTACAATTACTCCAGATAAAAGTAGAGAAACTGGTATAGAGTATATAATTACTGCGCCAACAGGTAAAATCAATCAATTACATTTACGTTATATCAATTTGGATTCAGAACAAAAAATCAAAATCAAAAAGCAGGATTTAGGAGCGATAACTACTAATCGTTATCTCGGATTGGTTTTGGTAATTGAAAGTGAGCCAAGATTATTATACTTATTTCCTTCAAAAATAGTATCAAGACCAGATGATAGAATTTTTCATGATAATGACGTAAAATTATTGCCATACCTAAGTAATTGGGAAATAAAGATATTTACAGCCATAATTCCTGAGCTTGCCAAATATGAAGTAAGTAATTTCTATTTGAAATAATGTAAATGCTCTCAACAAAAAAAAATATTCAACAAAAGTTCTACACTAGTAAGGGTAAAGAAATTTATAGATTGGATGATGCGCGAAGATAAATTTTTTACTCTTACGGGAAGCTTTCCTAAATGTCCCTGAAAACTTTTTTACAGCAATATTATTCTTAAAAGAACAAAATAATCAGTTAAGACAAATGTTTGCTTTTGTGCGGTTGGCTTAATAAGGATAAATAATAAAGCTATTACAGGATAATCTTAAAGAGCAAGATTATTAAATCAAGCACAATGTGCGCGGCAATTTTACATAACGGCTAATTATAGAACATACCAACGAGAACTTGAATTCAGACGGAAACCAAAAAGTTTATTGACCCCCGACGAATTTTCAATGAAACATACGGAATATTCTGGGATATTTTACATAATATAGAATTATAGCAACATATCTGCATGTTCAAGCTAATTACAAAATAACCTTTATGTTCTATAATGTTTGCGTTATGTAACTTTGCTTTGGTAAAAGCAAAGTTTATTTGCAGGATGTTTCTTTAAAAAGTTTTCTTTCCCAAAGTTTATTTTAGGATGTAATGGAACACTCTTTTTAGCGTAGGGCAGAGGTGTGGAGAAAAAGTGTGTGGAATGGGATATTTAGACTAGTGCCTTTTAGTGAACTATCTATGGAGTATCTATGGAGTATCTATGGAGTATCTATGGAGTATCTATTGTGTTGACCCGTCCTAAAATAACCATACAGATTAATAAATAAATCCTATAAGAGTTATACAAATATAATTGTCAATCCTGAAAAAATTATGCAACAGTATTTTCATGTTTAAAAATTTTATTAGCGAAACAATTTAATATTTGTAATGGGAGAGAGTTCTTTTGTTTCGTACTTTAAAGATAACTTATAGTTACAAAGCTCTCTGCCTTTTTTAAACCATTAAAATGTTATTGAATAAAAAGCTAGATTCAATTAACAAGTGCAACAATTGGATTTAAATTTAGTTAAAAATACTTCGTTTGGAGTTTTATATCCCAATAGTTTTCTTGGCCTACTGTTTAACTTACTGATAATCATATTGATTGTTCTGTGTTCTATGGTATTAAAATCTGTTTTCTTTGGCAAGTATTGCCTGATTAGCTTGTTGCTGTACTCGTTAAGCCCTCTTTGCCAGGGCGAATAAGGGTCTGCAAAGAAAAAATCCGCATCCAGTTTTCGAGCTATTTTTTGGTGTTCTGTAAATTCCTTTCCATTATCTGAGGTTATGGTCCTTACCAGTTCTTTGAAAGGGGAAAGGAGGTTTATCATCTGCTTTTTGATGGATGCTGCTTTTGTACCATCGGTCTTGGCCATCAGTTCGAATTGGCTTTTGCGCTCGGTCAGGGTCACTATGGCCGATTTATGGTTTTGGCCAATGATGGTGTCGACCTCCCAATCCCCAAAACGCCCCTTTGCATCCACTATTTCGGGACGTTGGCCTATCATAACCCGGTTGGGTATCTGTCCCCTTTGGTGTTTTCTGCTCAATCGCTTTTTTCGCCACCTTCGGGCGGTGCGCAGATGCTTGTACAAAGGCCTCCCTCTGCCTGGTCCTGGTAAATGTACTGATAGATACGCTCGGTACTGACCATAGGAATCCCTTCCAGATCGCACCTTCCCTTTATCTGCTCAGGGGACCACTGCTCTTGGGTAAGCTTTTTGTCTATATAGTACCGCATACCGTCATCAAAGACACGGTGCTTATAAGCTTCTTTCTTGCGTTCGTTGCTTGCCATAATGGCATAATTGGCATTGTAGCTCCGCTTTTTTCCATTTCGGTTCAGCTCTCTGCTTATGGTGCTTTTATCCACACCAAGCTCTTTGGCAATTCTTGTTTGGCTAAAACCTGCTTTCAGATAACTCTCAATTTGGTATCTTTGAGAGTCGATTAATTGGTTATAATTCATCGGCATCCAGTTTTTATAAAGATGGGAAAATTAATTTTCCCATCTTTTTCAACTGTTGCACTTATTGTTTGAACTTAGTAAAATATGAGTTAAAACATCAAATATCAAATAATAATTTATTATATTTATAGTGTTAACCAGTTATCTTTGAGCTAGATAACATAAAACTTTAAGTTATGAAAAAATTAATTCTTTCCGCGGCTGCAATAGCCGTTACGTTTGGGTTTTTTGCATTTACCCCTGCGGAACAAAACAATGTTGTTAATAATGCCGTAACAACCGACGCAAATTTCGTTGGCGGGAGCTGTGATACAAAGTATATGACAGATGTGACTTTTTCCAAATGTAATAAAACATGGACTGATCCTATCGGTTATACTTTTGAAAAAGATGTTTTGGATCAACTTTAATCACAAAATTTTACGCAGGACGGTAAAAATTTACCATCCTGTTTTTTTAAGAAAAAAAATAATGAAGTTTCATAAAAATACTTTAGTCTTATTATTAATTCTTCATGTTTCTACTATTTTTTGTTTTGGACAGTCAGAAAAAAATAAAATCATTAAAGTAACCTATACAAGTTCGCCGATTAGTCAATACCAAATGGTGGACGAAGACATGAGCAGTTCTCCCTCAAAAGCATCACTTTATGAATTCATGCAGGGAATTACAGACTATTATAGCCTATATATAAAACTAGAAGATCGTTCTTCAGCTTATATTTTAGACTCTACTGTACAGGTAAGGCCAATCGGGTGGGAAAATCCTAGAACTAAAGCTGCTCTCGCAGATTCCGTAATCTTTGCCTTAAAATCTGATGCTAATAAAACCTTTAAACATGAATGGATAATGAACCAAACTTTCTATTCTGAGGGAGAGGTAGGCGATATAAAGTGGAAACTCAGTAATGAAACAAAAACTATTGCAGGGCTGAACTGTTACAAGGCCACAGCCAACACAGACACATATCCCATGCTTACCGTGTGGTATACCAAAGATTTGCCTGTTTCTAATGGTCCTTCTATTTATCAAGGCTTGCCTGGATTAATTGTCTTTGCCGAAGATTATTTTCGGACTATTGAAATATTGAGCATAACATATACTAATGAAGTTGAGGCTTTTAATAAATTGTATGATACCGAGTATAAAGAATTTCAGTATGAAAAAGATCGTAAGAACTATTATGATAAAGAACCACTTTTACTAGTCAAGAAAGGCGATTTAGCAAGAACATATTTTGAATATTATCACAAAGAACCATATAAAGAAAAATGAAAAAACTCGTGGCTCTTTTCTT
Source organism: uncultured Flavobacteriaceae bacterium (assembly GCA_963716065.1). Taxonomy (GTDB): domain Bacteria; phylum Bacteroidota; class Bacteroidia; order Flavobacteriales; family Flavobacteriaceae; genus Aequorivita. The sequence continues at coordinate 194,381 of OY970287.1, read as the reverse complement.
TCTTTTTCATTTAACTCTTATATTTTTTCAAGGGTTATTAACTACTATAGATGGATATTGGAGTTATCATCACAATAAAATTCCCGATCTATCAGTTTTTAATCTATTAAAGCAAAATAAGCATACAGAATTATATTATCAAATATCGGGGATTAATACTGGGTATGGCTTTTATGGCATTAAGGCATCTACGGAAAAAATTTTTAGAATAAAATTTTTGGATTCCTTGGATAGGGAATTAAAATCTGATAGGTATTTTAATTTTTCAACAACCAATGGTATTTCACGCCTTAAAGGATATGCTTCCTTTTTGGCTAATTATATAGCGGATACAAAAACATTGATAGAGTCAGATACTTTGAGCACCGTTTCTGATCCTTCGGTTTTGCAGCTTCGTGAAAATTATCAATTCAGAAAGGATTATGTTGAGAAAGCATTTAAGTGGCTTGGAAAAAGGAATGCGTCTTTGGTTTCTGATTGTAAGTCTTATAAAATTGAACTTCTAACCATAGTCCCTGAAAATGTATGGTATAGAGAAAATCGTAAGACAAAACCCAAGTTATATGTTATCCAAGAAGGTTTATTCCCTATACAATAGTTTGCAAAAGTTTTTTGTCCCAAACGAAGATGTAACACCTTTTTTGATTTTTTTCAGAATAATGGTTTCCTTAGTTGCCTTGATAGAACTAGCTTCACTTTTCCCTGATTTAGAATTGCTTTTCTCAGCCTCCCAAACTGTTATACCAAAAGAATTGATGTATATGCAATCTGGGTATTTTAAATATCTACATTTTTTTTATCAATTTTTGGAAACCCATGATCTCCTCCAATATTTTTTCTCAATTGCCATACCCCTCTATGTTATTTGTTTAGTGTTTCTCTTGGTAGGGATATTTACAAGATTTTCTGCAATTCTTGCCTTATTGTTACAGCTCATTATATTTAGAAGCTTTTCCCCCTTCAATTATGGGTATGATTATTTTATGTCAATGTCCCTTTTTTATTGTGTTATATTTCCAGTTGGTAAGTATTTTTCCATTGATAGAAATTTTTTTAAGTACAAAAAGAATTTGGATTTTAATTATCGGCGGGTTTTACAGATTCACTTAGGAATTGCTTATTTTTTCTCTGGGATAGCAAAGGCGTTGGACAATGGTTGGTGGAATGGAAATTCTATATGGAAAGCTATTGCATCTGTAGACAATTCATTCTATTCAATGCCAGCAATTATTTTGACCGTTGTAGGAATTGGAACTGTATTTTTAGAATTTAGTTATCCATTTCTTATATTTAATCATTACTGTCCGACTAAAATACGGATTTAGACAAAAGTAATGCTTGCGCCCAATAAAAACGTTGCAAATACTTTGAAACCCAATAGCAAGGGGTGTGTCAAAATAGGCTCAATTGTTCATCTGGAGGTTTAGTTGTCAGTTCGAGCCATTTTTTATTGGGATTTTCGAGGAATTTAAACAGATCGATGTAGGTCATTAAATGGAACCTGACCATTGACACCATATTTGAATATGCCCATCTTCGTTTGGTCCTGCGCTGGACCACCAGCATTAGCAGCTGGATGATGAGCCCGCACCAGATCTGTATTTCGATGGCATTTTGATTGTCCCCCAAAAAGTACTTCAATGGAAAGTTTTGCTTAAGCCTTTTGAACATTGTCTCTATCTGCCATCTGTGTTTATATATTGCAGCTATTTTATCCGGACCGATAAGAAAGTTGTTGGAGATAAACTCAAAGACCTTGTTCGTATCTGCATCCCAGTAGGCAACTCTTCTGAGTTCAACGCCCCTGTTGTTTTTCTGTACTATGATACGCTCATCCTTTAATACGGCATCGCTTGTGGCATCGGACAGGTCAAACTCTTCAATGCCTGTGTAGCGTGCGTTTTCCTTTTGTCTTGTCACAAAATAGATGTCCTCATCTATCCATTGTGCAAACTGTCCATAATCATTGTAGGCCTTGTCAAAAACGACAAAAGAACCTTTTTCCAAGTTGAGCTCTTTCAGGAACGTGTGGTCGTGCGTTGCAGCACTGGTAAAGCGGACAAGACTGGGGACATCTTCCAGGGCGCTGATCATTGTGTGCATTTTAATGCCGCCCTTCTTCCTTCCATTGATGGGATTGCGCCCAACACCTCTTAGAATATCGCTGAATAGACTGATGGTACTGGAATCAACAATCTTTAAGTGCCTTACGGGCAGTGACGACGGACTGCTGTCCGATAAAAAACTTCTATATTGCTCGAACAGGCTATAATAGATATTGGCAAAGACCTGCGCACTGCGTTTCTTGTTGGCGTCTGACAGGGTGCTGCGCTTTGGAAAATGTTTAAGGTTCAAATGTCCTATCCTGCCCTCGCAGGCAAGCAATATGGTGGAAAGCTCACGCAAGGAGCTCACTCCGCTCAGGGTGGCATAGAGCATCGTCACCAAGTGGTCGTAGGTTTTAAATCTCTTGTAGTACCTGTCACTCTTGTGCCTGTAGGCTGTCCGACTAATCAAGGAATGTGGAACCAGCTTTAAAAGTTGTTTGATGATTGGCTGTCCGCTAAAATTTTTACTTTTGTTCATATATCTAGTTTTGTGGTAAAAACCAAGATATAAATAAAGCGGGAAATCCGTCAGGGAAATCCCGCTTTTAAAAATGTTTATCGGACACTACTGATATTTAATAAAAAAACTAGACCCTTTTCTCTCTATGCGGTTATATTGATGCACGCGAGTATAGCAATTTTTATGGAACTGTATGCGTTTTCTATAATCATGATTGTTTGGAATATCGCCTCGTTTGGAAATTTAACTATTAAGACTAAAAAAATTGATGTGTTGCCAATATAGTTATATTATTTTTCTTTTTGTTTTTTCTACAGTTTATGGACAACAAAAGACCATTTCGGGTTACATTAAGAACAAGGAAGAGAATCCAGTATCCTACGCAAATTTAATTATTCAAGAAAGCGGAAATCCTTCAAAAATTTTATCTTATGGATATAGTGATGACCAAGGCAAGTTTGAACTGAAAATACCTGAATCGGTTCAAGAGATAACGATAAACGTTACCGCTATAGGTTATCAGGAGAAATGGTTTAAACTTTCTTATGATCCAGAAAAGCCGGTGGTCATATTTCTTGAAGAAAGTGTAACCGGACTTAATGAAGTTGTCTTAAAAGCAAGGAAACATACGGATACTGTAAGTGTGGATATTCATGACATGAATTTGAACAAAGACAGTAAATTACGAGAAATGTTGGAAAAAACAGATGGAGTTATTATTGGAGAGGAAGGCGGAATTACGTTTCAAGGAAAGCAAATCAATAAAATACTGATCAATGGTAAAGAAGTATTTATAAATCAAAACACAATTGCATTGGACAATCTAAATTATGAAATTATGGAAAATGTTCAAATTATTAATAATTACAAAGATAAATTTACTATCGATTTCAACCGAATTAAAGAGCCTGTTATAAATATTGATACAAAAGAAGAGTTTAAAGGTGTTTTAAAAGCACAAGTAGAAGCGGGTTACGGATATAAAAATAAATATGGTTTAAATGCGAAAGGTTTTTTTTTCTCAGACAAATTAAATGCCTTTTTGACTTCCAACACTAATAATACTGGAGAAAAAGAGTTAAGTTTTAAAGACGTATCTTCTTCAATAACCACGAATGGATCTCGTACTCTTAATAATGAATTGTACCCATTTTTTATAGAAGATTACAGAACACAAAAGTATTTTGTAACCCATAATAGCCTTACAGTTCGTCGCCAAGGTAATAATAGTAAGACTGGTGCTATTATTTATTATGGAAACATTGAAGCGAAACGCTTGACAGATAATATTACCTTCGTTGCTGATTCATTACTACGAAAGAGCAATAGACAAAATTCTGAAAATGGATTTTTTATCGCTGCAACTATCAACCATAGCCATATTATTTCTTCAAAGGCAGCTTTACAGAACGTTACAAGTATAATGGGTTTAAAACGAAAACGACAATTAAAAGAAATTGACACGTTATTTATTCCCAGCATCACTTCATTTTATGGAAATACAAACAGTATATCCCGTAACCTGACTTTTTCAAATGATTTAAAAATCACACAATTATTAAGCAATAATAAAGCCCTTGTTTTCGGAGCTGATTATTATCACGAACAAAACAAAAATGATTTAGATGCGTCTGTAAAAGATATAAATCAAGAGGATATTATTCAGGATATAAAATACAATAAAGATTTATTGTCTATTTATGGAAAATTGCAAACCAGGTTTCGTAAAGCTACCTTAAATAGTGGAATTACTTTGAACAAAACTAATGAAATAGGAGAACTTCTAAGCTTAAACAGCGAGGAATCAGATAGTAAAATAGAAAGGACGGTTTCTTCTGCGGAAATACCGCTCTCCCTCAATGGGTCTTATAAAAAGCTTGATTATAATTTCTCTGTATCTCCCATTCTCTTGCATACAAAAAAATCCGGAAACAGAGGGTTTTTCAAAATGCAACCTCAATTGACTTATAACTTTGCACAGCAAAATAATCTGAGCCTTGAATTTGAAAGAGATTATAAATTTTTTGATGTCAATCAATTTCTCGATACAATTGTGCGTTCGTACAATTATAAAATTATTAATAATAGAAACATTTCTGATCGATTTTCAAAAAAAGAAGACATTGCACTTAGTTGGTTTAATAACAATGTACCACGTGGCAGAAGTCATCATATAATATATCGTTACACTCTTGAGCATGATTTCTTGCAGAACATACTTGATTCTGTTTCTGATAATACCCTTTATTATTCAAATAAATTTTTTGATAGAAGTCAGTCTCATTCATTGAATACTGGATTTATAAAAACTTTTTATATAGGATCTGCATATAATATTTTTCAGGTTGGTGGATATTTAAATTATACTCGAAATAAATATGACACCCAACTTCAAAAAGAATATACACAACTAAAAAGTGATTTATGGGAGCCAAGTATCAAATTGGCTTTAAGACCGCGAAAATTTTTTATAAAGGAAATCAACAATCTAACTACTTGGAGTTTCCTTTCTTATAGAATCTCTGATAAGAAAATAAGTCAACAACGCACTACCACAAATATGCTCACAGCAAAAGGGCATTCAAAAAAAACAACTTGGACAGTCGATTTAGATTACACCGTATATAATGTTGATGGAGATAAATTTAATATTTTTGATTCGAATTTTTCTTTTAAATATGATTTATCCAATTCTTTATCGTTGTCATTGATAGGAAAATCCTTGTTGACACTTTTTGAAATTAGCAACTACAATTTTGTGACCACTCTTTCCGATGGTAATACAGTCACACAACAACGCACCGCGAATAATCTTGGCTATCTAATGCTCTATACATCTTTTAAATTTTAGAATGGAATCAATCTTATTCTTCACCTTTTTATTACTGATAAATAGATTAAAGTTTGCATTCCTTATATTATAAAAACTAAAGAAAACAACTTTCGTTTATAAAAATTTTGATGCAATTACAGCTGTAAAATTTACTTATTTCAAGATTTGATTATATATTAATGACTTTCTCAAAGAGTATAATTCACAAGTCTTTTGTAATTTATAGCTTGGTTTATAGATTATTTTAAAATTTTTGGCACAAAATTTGAAATTCAAAAAACACACAAATTTCTTTCCCACAAAAAATCCCTTCCAAAAAATAAAGCGGTAGCAATTTAGGCGCCTATGTTGTCTGTCGGTTTAATTAAGAGATCCCCGCCTTCGCGGGGATGAAGTTTAACCAACCCTCTATTTGTGTTTCCAATCTTTTGGAACGGTAGGGGGTTATTAATACCTAGAAATCATGGCAAAACAGAAAGGATTTATCAAGTTAAAAGGTTCATTAGGAGGTCTTACCTTCTACGAGAACCAAGGAAAGGATGTTGTGCGCACCACTGGTGGTGTGGAAAAGGACAGAATACTAAAAGAGCCTGCCTTTAAGCGTACACGCGAAAACATGTCGGAGTTTGGAGCTTCGGCAATTGTAGGAAAGGCACTGCGAATGGGCTTTGCCAATATCATTAAGAGTATGGCTGGCAATTATATTGTAGGCAGGATAACGGGATTGATGAAGCGTATCAATTCCGTGGGTCCCGGTATTCGTGGACAAAGGGAATTTGAAATTTTGAACAATAAAAGCCTGTTGGAAGGTTTTGAGTTCAATAAAAAAGCACCTTTGGATTCTATATTTTATGCTACGAGCGACCCGCCATCTTTGGATGCAAACAGGAGTGTAGCCACTTGGTTGGTTCCCGATTTCAATACCAGTAATTATATAAATCCGCCCGAAGGTGCTACGCACTTTCGATTGGTACTGGCGGTTACAGTGTTGAGTGATTATGCTTATGTCGATGGAATCAAAGGGTACGAACCCGTTGCTCCTGATGAAAATGAAACCAATGGTATCGCCTTTAGTGCAGAAATACCCATTGGTGGCATGGTAGGTAGCGATACTACACTTAGCGTTGACCTTGGTTTTGCTGCCGCATTGCCTTTGACCGTGGGTGTTGTAACTGCTGTTGGGATTATCTTTTATCAAGAGATCAATACTGCGTTCTATGAATTGGCAAGTGATAATGCCCTGAAAGTGGTATTGGTAGGGTAGTGCCCGTATCTAAATGGATATTAACTTAATGGAAGGTTTTTATGGAAAGAAAACCTGTGAAGGGAAACAGCTTCTTATTTAAGGGAGCTGTTTCTTTTTTTATTAAATTTTCCCTATTAGAATTATAAAAGCCTAAATTGAATGGGAATGTTTCTTTGGCCTCAGAAAACTTTGGTAAAACAATAGGGGAGTGAGCGTTAAGCACTTTAGGGTGTCAGCAATACATATTCTTAATTTGCTAAATGTTTAATGGCAGTTCAAAGCAATCTTAAAACGTTACAATCTTTCCTAAAGTGTAGCGAGCGACCCGTACATTGTTTCCAAAGTTTTGTGAAGCCTTGATTTTTTGTTTCTTTTTCATCAAGGAAAAAGAACGGCTAAAGCTTTTAGAAGTAACGATATTTCAATATTAGTTCCTTTGTTTAATAAATGTACTAAACCAAAAAAATATTCAACAAAAGGACGAAATTAGTAAGGGTAAAGAAATTTATGGTGTGGATGGTGCGGTGGAATAAATTTTTTACTCTTACGGGAAGCTATCCCAAATGTTTCTGAAAACTTTTTTACTGCGATATTATTCTTAAAAGAACTAAATAATCAATTAAGACTGATGTTTGCTTTTGTGCGGCTGGCTTAAAAGTAACAAATAATAAACCCTTACAGAATAACCTTAAGGAGCAAGATTAATCAACCAAGCACAATGTGCGCGGCAATTTTACATAGCGTCTAATTATAGAACATACCAACGAGAACTTGAAATCAGACCGAAACCAAAAAGTTTAATGACCCCCAACGGATTTTAAAAGAAACGTACGGAACATTCTGGGATATTTTACATAATATAGAATTATAGCAACATAGCACAATTATCAATAGCATTACAAAATAACATATATGTTCTATAATGTACTGCGTTATGTAACTTTGCTTTGGAAAAAGCAAAGTTTATATTATCTAAGTTTCTCCAAAAAGTTTTCTTGCCCCAAATTTTCTCTTAGGATTTAATGGAGCACTCTTTTAAGCGTAGGGCAGAGGCGTGGTGGAAAAGTGTGTGGAATGGGAAAGTAAGACCAATGCCTTTTATTGAACTATCTATAAAGTTGACCCGATCTAAAATTTGCAAGAAATACCTGCAATAATATTACGCGATATTCTACTAACCCTTTCTTCAGTTATTGCAACCTCTGTAATATAATTTGACGAATAATTTGATTGGTCTAAAAGATTATCTGCTTGTATAGAAATTGCCCAGCCACTATTTTTAAAATTATAATCGGCTTTAAAAAAAAGTTGATGGAAATCTTCGAAAAAATTATTTGATGATGTAAGATAAGAATAATTAACACTATATTCTAATTGTTTATTTTTTTTAAAAAGACCTATTGAAAAATTCAACAAGTCGAATTTCCTATCGGCTAATTCAGATTTAAAAGTATTATATGTTTCACTAAAAGAGATTTTAATATTCGGCGAATTTTTAAAGAGTGTTTCTCCTATTAGCTTAAGACGTAATTTTGAATTTTTACTATCAATATTTAAGTTCTCAATTATTTGAGGAAATTTGGATAAATTTATTTGGGGTGATAGACTTAATTTAAAATTATTATATACTTTTCCAATAACTATTTGCATGTTACTTTCATAGCTATTTAAATTTGTAGTTTGAATACTTTCTTGATTTTTTTGATTTATAAATCTATTTACAATCAATAATGATCTATCGTAATTAAGATATTGAGCATTTCCATAAAATGTGACACCACTAGAAAAGTTTGAATAGTAATAATCTAAATTTAGAAGATGGTATTTGATAGGTGTTAAATTAGGATTACCAATTGATAATGTATTAAAGTCTTTAATAAAATCAAAATCTCTCAATTGAAATGAGATGGTCTAGTTAGGCTGGACAGATTTTAGACAAACTTAAAGTTTTTTTTAGGGTTCATGAGCAAAATAGATTTAAACATTATTTCTTTTTTGTATTTATACTTTAGGCTGCCATCTGATATACTGAGGCCGGGGGATTATTGTCCAGAGAGGAATGATCCCTTCTGTTGTTGTAATAGGAAATGAATTGTTTGCATGCCCTGTGCAATTCCATTCCGTTTTCGGGCCTTTCCAAATAGAGCTTGTCATATTTGATCGTGCGCCAAAACCGTTCTATATAAACATTGTCGAGAGCCCTGCCCTTGCCGTCCATCGATATCTTGACAGTTTCCAGACCTTTGACAAAGGCAATGTAACAATCGGACGTGAACTGGGTGCCTTGGTCAGAATTGATGATTTCCGGCTTTCCCTGCGTCCGCACGGCCTCCCTTACGACCCCTGTTACCCATTCCGCTTCCATCGAGTTGGAAATGCTCCAGCCGACAATGTAACGGCTGTGCACATCAATAATGGCGGTGAGGTACATAAATCCCCTTGGCATGGGAATATAGGTGATATCTATACTCCATACCTGGTTGGGACGCTCTATTGCAAGGTTTCTGAGCAAATACGGATATTTGTACTTTGTGGGATCGGATATGGTGGTGCGCGGACGGCAGTATACTGTCTTTATCCGCATTACGTTCATCAGTGTGCGCACGTGGCAGCGCCCTACCTTGAACCCCGCTTTGACAAGTTCGTTGCGCATCCGCCGTGTTCCGCGCGTTGGATCCTCCAAGTGCAGTTCGTCGAGCAAGGCCATCATCCGAAGGTCTTTTTCTCGATATGCTCTTGCCGGGGCATAATAAAGAGTGCTGCGCGAGAGCCCCAACAGATGGCATTGATGTACTATTGAGGCTGCTTCTGCTGTGCGCTCGATCATTTGCCGTCGATTTTCCGTTGGGATCATAGCAGCTTTTTTTTTAACCAGTCCCGGTCCATTTTCAGCTCACCGATCTCCCGGTACAGCTCGTCCTGGGTCTTGCGCATCCCCTGGAGCTCCTCCAGATGGGCCTTGTCCTTATCAAAAACAATAGCAGCATTCAAGAGGAATTCTTTTTTCCATTGCGTTATCTGGTTGGGATGTAATTGGTACTTTTGAGCAAGTTCGCTCGTTGTTTCGTGTTCTTTGATGGCCTCAAGGGCAACCTTGGCCTTGAAAGCGGAGTTAAAGGTGCGACGTTGTTTTTTCATAGTTCAGAAAATTAAAGATTAATAATTTCCTGTCCAAAAAAACTAAACCACTATAAAATAAAGAAACTGGTTTTATGACATACTCATATTTAAAAGAAACTTCCTTCTCTAATGATTTTTTATAACTTAGTTTAATTAAGGGAGATATATAGTTTGAACTATTCTTATCAGTGTTAATTTGCCCTATACTAACCGATGAGTAAAATTTTAACAAGTTCTTCGAAAATAACATACCTATTGAAGCATAATAATTGCTAATATTTAGATTGTTTTTACTTGATAGAAGAAAGTCGCTACTAGTAGGAGATGACAATTTTAGATTTGCACTTCCAATATTGTTACTGATATTTAATTTAAAATCAAATATTATTCTTTTTGATGCTGTATAAAATAACTCTCCATACATTTTTGTTAAAGCTAATTCATCTTTAGTAAACTGATTAAAAACAGTACCATTAAAATAATTGGCAAATAAACTTTCGCTTGAAAGATAAGTATCAAAATCTAATTCAATATTTCCGGAATAAGTTAATGATAAGGTCGTTATTAGTCTATCATTAAATTTTTTAAAATGTGAGATTTGATTATTAAAAATAAAATTTTCAAATTTTCCTTGGTTATTAATTTTTAGAATAGAATTTTCAGTAGTTGAATTAAAAAAAAGATTATTTTTTGTCATTTTTTTTGTTAATGATGAATTGACAAAAAAATTTTCGTTATCACTAATATCCCAGGAATATGAAGTGTTTAAAAAAAAATCATTTAAATTATTTTGGCTGTATTCACGACTCTTTTCAAATACGTTTATATCTGGATTTAAATATTCCCTTAAAGATGATTTATCTTTTTCATCACTTTGATTTTTAAAAAGAGTTGTTAAACTAAAGCTTGAATTTTCATTGTATTTATGTTTAAAGCTAATGCCTAAACCGCTTTGTATATTTTTTTTATAAAATTTATCTTGAAACCTAAAGTCAAATAATTGTTTCTCCAATTCTGGATTATCCGCACTTGTCTCATTAGCTAACAAATTGACAATATTGTTAAGGGGATTGGATGTGTTGTTGCTTCCACCTACAATAGCCAATTGGGTTTGTTTACTATAATTTATGTAGTCAATATTTCCCTTAAAAAAGTTATTGTTACCATAACCTAAACCTATTTCGCCAAAATAAAAACTTTTTTTATCCTTTTTTAATTTTACATTAATAATCGTATCATCACTATCAGTTACTTGATTTAAAAAACCTACTTTATTATAATCATCTATTATTTCTATTTTATTAATTACATCTGCTGGAATATTTTCAATAGCAAAATTTGTATTTCCCTGAAAAAAAGCATCTCCTTCCACTAAGACTTTTTTTACTTCCTTACCCTGTACCAAAATTTTATTCCCTGATAAGGAAACCCCTGGAAGCTTTTCAAGAATGTCAACCATCTTTCTTTCATTTCCATCAACGAATTTTGAGATATCAATAGTCACTGTATCTTTTTTAAAAACTATAGGAGCAGGCTTGTAATCTAGTTTTATTTCATCCAGACTTTCTATTGATTTGTTCAAGACTATTCGTATTATTTTTGTGGTATCCTCTATAATTATACTTTTAGCTTCATATCCTATGAATGTGACCTTTATATATTGCATGTCGTCATCAGCAATAATATTAAATGCACCAATGCTATCTGTAATGGTATATTTTTTTCTTTCAAGATTTTTATTTGTCAAAATCACTGTTGCTCCTTCAAGGTAAATACCATCTATATCCACAACAACACCTTTTATCTCATTAGATTGACTGATACATGTAAACGAAAGTAAAAAAAGGAGAGTAAGTTGAAAAGATTTTAAAGAGAGCATTAACCTCTAGAATTTATTATCATTTGTTTTGCCTTTTCCTTTATTTCAGGAGCATTTTCAATAAATTGACTTAGTGTCATTTTTTCCCCTTTAAAATTCGGGTATTTAACAACGGCATCGCTTTTAAAATCAATCTTATTCACATAATATGTAGCGTTATTTTCTCTTAATTCTAATATTAAACCTGGCAAGCCACTAAAGTCTTTTGGCCCAAAATGTAAGGGAATATCCTCAGTATACCAAGCTTCCACATCAACTATGTAAGGCTTTCCGCTATGGAAAACGGTAAATTGCTTGGTAGCCATATAACAAATATAATTTTGAATTTTCTTCTTTTCATTGGTGATTTTCCACGGAAATTCATTTAGTCGTGTTTCAATCTCAATTTTTTTATTCCAGTATTCAAATTGTTCTACGATCTTATCATTCTTAAAATCTGTAAAAAAAACATGTTTTCCTTCTGCTTTATCATACATTAAATAAAGATCTTGGTCATTTTGGTTCACAGGAGGGTGATAAAATAAAGATTTTTCCCCATCTATATTTAATATAAAAGTTAGCTCAGCTTCCCTTTTTTTCTGTTGCTTATACATTTCAAATATTTCTGGGTATTTAGACCTGAATTCCTCACTGAAAGTGGAAATATCGTACAGTACATTATATTCTATACTTACTTTGTTTTGCGACTTCACAGAAACGTTGGACAAAAACAATATTATGAATGTAATTTTGCAAATTAATTTCATCTCTTAAAATAAAAGGTGGTTTGAAAAATGAATAGTTATTTTAATAAAACATAAAAATTGAGGTTTTAGTATTTTAAAAAACATTATTCGATTTTTTCAAACCACCAAGGTTAAACTTCATTAAACTAATTGCTAATAGGTGCTTCACATCTTGAGACACACCCATTGTAAATAGCAGTCCATTCCCCCATAGTCATTCCAGGGTTTTGAGATTCAATTCCATCAGCATAACCAGAACAATAATCTCCACAATAGGACATTTCTTCTACACCTTCTGACACAGAAGGATTGATGCTTGAAAATGAGAACAGAGGTAGTGCAAGGCACAAAAACATAAATTTTTTCATAATTAATAAAATTAAATTCTACTTACTCTATTGGAGGCTTTTCAGTTTCCGCCTTCTCAAAATTTTAAATAGGGCATATATGCGTTTATAATTTTTTTCTTTTTTAATCACTTTTAAAGTGTGATTAATAGAAATACTCAATATATTAAGGCTTTTGGATTAAATCTTAAAATTTGCGAAAGGCAAAAAAATTATCGCAAGAGCAATTGGCATATGACTGTGATATTCCAATTTCACAGATAGGAAGGATAGAAAGGGGGGAAATAAATACTACATTAAGTACAATTTATAGTCTGTCAAAAGCTTTAAATTTAGCTCCCTCAGAACTTCTAAAATTTTAATAGTGGAGAGGAGTCTCTTAGTTTAAAATTGAATTTTTTTGTTGGTGCTTAATTCCTTAATAAAACATAAAAGCATGAATTGAATGGGAATGTTTCTTTGGCTTCAGAAAACTTTGGCAAAACAATAGGGGAGAGAGCGTTAAGCACTTTAGAGAGTTAGAACTAAATAATCTGAATTATTAAGAAAATTTAAGGAGTGAATAAAATAAATATTAATACTAACAAAACCTTTCTAAAGTGTAGCGAACGACCCGTACATTGTTTCCAAAATTTTATGCTGCCTTGATTTTTTTGTTTCTTTTTTTATCAAGAAAAAAAGAAAAGAGCTTTTATTATTAACAAATGTATTTTCTATTTAACATAATGTAAAAGCCATCAACAAAAAAATAGTAAACAAAATAACCAAATTGAGTAAGTGTAAAGAAATTTATCTTGGCTGGTGCGTTTGCTTAAATTTTTTACTCTTACGGAAGGCATTCCTAAATTTACTTTAAAACTTTTTACATCCATAAGTTTATTGAGCTCACAAAATTTTAATGAATGACGAATTTTTGCTTTTGTACGGCTGCCTTAATAGTACCGATTTTTAAATTCAAATAAAATAGGCTGAATAATAAAGGAATAATAAACCAAGCGCTAATTGCGCGGCAATTTTACATAACGGCAAATTATAGGACAAACTAACGAGGTGTTCAAGTTTAACCCAAACCAGAAAGTTTAATGACCCCCAACGTATTGTAAATGAGACTAACGGGATATTCTGGGATATTTTACATAATATAATTATAGCTACGAACAACTAAACTTTAATAGCAAAACCGAAATAGCAACTTTGTACTATAATTTATATTATGTAAAATAGAATATACGAATAAAGGAAAAGCCCACAGTCTATTTAGTTATAACTAAACTCCTATGGGCCTTCCCTAATAAGCTAATTTCTTATCTATTCCTTTATAATCTTAAAGGTTTTACTGCCCCATTCGTTTTCAATATTCAATAAGTAAAGGCCATTTGCAAATTCTGAAATATCAATTGTTTTAGATTCTGGTAAGTCTTTATATTGTTTCAACAATTTTCCTTGCATATCAAAAACCTGAACGCTGCCGGTATCTATGCCTGATAGTTTAAATTGGTCCTTTGTTGGATTTGGAAATAAAATTACTGTATTCAAATTATTGGTGTCAATTTCTAGCTGGTCCATCGCATAATCGATATAATTTGTCCGCAAATGGCGCATAGGTAAATACGCAGCCTTCTACTGTTGCGCCTAATACCGCATAATAAGCTTCTGGTAAATTATATAGACCTGAAGACCAACTGGCTCCATTATCTAAACTCGTTTTTAAACTTTCATTTGAATTTGCGCATCCAACACCACTAGTAACAACATACATTACACCGTTTGCCAAAATAATATCAAATATTTGGCAAAAACCACCAAATGTTTGTGTGTTGGTTCTTGTCCAATTAGCACCATTATCCACTGTTTCGTATAATCCACTATCTGTACCATCTCTATCTGCAACGAATATTTTGCCATTGTTTTCAATAAACTTTATATCGGTTATTACGTTATCGTGCCCTGTACCTTGTAACGAATAAGAAACTCCATTATCTTGGCTACCGTAAACACCTTCTTCTCCCGCAAGGAACAAAAGATTATTTCCTGTATAAAAACCTACCATTCGTAAATCTGGTAAACCTGTAGCCTGTGTAAAAGTTGCAAATCCATCAGCACTATAATATGCTCCGCCACTTCCAAAAGTATCGCCATACGATGCAAGCAAATTACCATTGCTACGTGCAATGCCGTTAATTTTTTCAGTACCCGTTAAACCTGTAATTGTCCATGAAGAGCCGTTGTCTGTACTTTTGTAAATGGCGGTATCCCCACCCGCATAAAGTGTGTTATCCACTTCGTCAAAAAATATGCTGTAAATACGAAGTCCCGCCGTTGGGCCATTTTGATACGTTAAATTGGAAAAGGTATTACCAGTGTCAGTAGTACGGAAAAGCCCTAAATCTGAACAGATATATAGTCCCGATTCATATCCAACGATGGCATCTACAAAGCCAATTTCGTTCCCTCCTACGCTTAACTCACCCAAGTCTTCCCAAGTCTGTGCATTCGTTGCGCCTGCGCACAAAAGTGCGTACAAAAAAATAAATGTGTAAAATTTTGTCATGATAAATTAGTTTTTGATTATAGATGCAATCTCCAAAAAATTTACCTTTCAAGAAATAAGGCAAATGCCGTAAATTCAGTTTAGCATTTAGCCGAAAATTATTTTTTACTTGTTGAAGGAATGAATGAAGTAATTACTTTTTATATAGTATCTATTGCCCTTTTTAATTTATTTTTTAGTTGGCTTATTTAATTTTCAGATCATATGTTTTTTTGAAGATTTCCTGATCACAGCAATAAAGTTCTCCATCTATACCCAGCATTAGCCAATCTCCTTTTTTACCTTTCATTACACCTTCCATACTTTCCACTTTAAACGGTTCGTCAATCTGAACACATTTAATGGATATAGGTTTTTTTATAGCTTCTTTAAAATCTAATTTTGGGAGATTTGCTTGCTTAAAGATTTTCATCGCTTATTTTTAAAATTAAATTAAGATAAAAATTCCATTTTCAGTAATTTAATGTATGGATCATCCGGATTGTCCGTTTGCATTAAACTTACATACGCATTATAAGCGTTTGCGTGAATAGAAATCTTTTCGCGCAATCCAGACCATTTTTGCTGCTTTCTTATAATTTTCCTTTGAATTTTCAAAGTCTCCTTTATAAAGAAAAGCTTCACCAATAGTTGCAAGTTTCCACAGACTCGGAAATGGATCCTTCATCGTGGCTTGGTATGCTTGGTCTGCAAATGTTGTCATTTCCCCTTTCTCTCCTTTCATTAAACTGAGAAAAGCCAGATTTATGGCGTGATAATATATTTGGGAAGAATCATTTTTTGTTTCTGAAATTTTTAAGGCGTCGCTGTAATGTTTAAAAGCCATTCTTAAATCTTCCGCAGAATGTGTTTTTAAATACTCACGTTTATACCTTCCGCCCATTATTCCCAATAGATTTGAATTGTCCTTAGCTTCTGGGTGCTCTTTCAGAATTTTCAATGCTTCCTCTTCCCTGCCCGCTGCTTCCAAAGCATAAATTAATTGTTCCAAGCCTTTACTGTCAAGATTTTTGAGCATTGGAAAAAGAGAATTTATAACTTCGTTATACTCTCCCATTGCAATATTGATTTCTTCTTTATTTGAAAATTTATTCAAAAAACTTTTATTCATTAAAGTTTTTAGAAGAAGTCGGTAACTGTCGTCTTCTTCCTTTTAAATCTGTGCAATTGTAAAATGATCTCCTTCTATTACTTCTTGAAATTCCTTCGGAAACGGCTCCAAGCTTGAAGAAATAGGAACGTATTGATCCTTGGTAGCCGCAATGGTTTTAAATTTGAAGGGATAATTATTTTGAAATTTTTCTGTCCAATTATTTCGTAAGTTCTGCATATATGGGCTTGACTCCTTTAGTTCCTTTTCATTGTTTCCGTATGTAAAGAAGTTTTTTAGCTCTATTTCAGGTAATCCATTGCTTGGCGTTCCAAAAAATAATACGTGGCTAATTCTGTCCAAATCCTCTTTTTGCAATTCCAGCAAGGCTTGTTGTACTACAATTCCTCCCAAATCGTGGGCAACGATTGCTATGCGCTTATATTTTGAAAACTTGTTTTTAATTGAAGTAATCAAAAAGCTTGAATTCCTTTTAATATCGCTTGCGCAAGCCCAAATATTCTTACCCATTTCTGGTACCACATTTCCGCTGTAGCCCAATGGGAACATATCCCATCCATCCATATCGCCGTTCGCCATTAACAGATTTGGAGCTTCCCCAAAGGTATTTTCAGCTTCCCCGGAAAAACCGTGTACAAATAGAATGGCGCTATTTGAGTTTTCAGTTTCCCTAAATTTTGTAACTGGTTCTTTTTTAACTGTTTTAACTTCTTCTATTAAAGTTTCAATTTCGTCATCGTCCGCATTATTATCTATTAAATTTGAAGCAAAACTCACCACAAAATCTTCAGAAATTTGCAGGTTTGCATACGGCGTTTGGTCTGGATATAATTCTGGAACTTTTTTGAAAATGTATTTTACCACGTCAAAAATGCGGACAAATGGTTCGTCGTCCTCACGTTTGGCATCTCCTCTTAAAACTTCGATCATGCATTTTGTGAAAAGGCTGTTCTCCTCCCCTTCCAAAATTACACTTAACTGTTCTGCGCTGCAGGCAGAAACAATTGTCATACCCCGACCATCGTCCAAGTTTTGGGCTAGGCCATCTGCATTGGTTTGCATTGGTTGTGCACTAAGACCTGAAACGCCAGCAGTCATGCCCGCTGCATGGCAACAGTCTAAAAAGAAAATCAATCGTTTGGATTTTAGCTGTGAAATTTTATGTTTTATTTCTTCAGCTTTTATCCAAGTTGTTTTATAATTATTTGGGTCGTAATCATTTGGACATAAGTGAAAATACTTTTGATTTTCTTCCTCTGTTTTTTTTAGTGCTTCATCCTTTATGAATGTATTATCGCTATACATACCGCCATGCCCAGAGTAATATAGCAATACAGAGGATTTATCATCAGTGTTTTCAAGCAATTCATCAAAAGCTTTTAGAATGCCTTTACGGGTCGCTTTTTTCTTTGTAATTATTTTTATGTTTTTTTTGTAGTAGCTGCCATGTTCCTTATCGCCCAAAATTTTATATAGGGCTTTGGCGTCTGCCACTGTTTCTGGTAAATCGTCGCTACCTACCCCGATTAATAGTGCATATGCATTTTTAAGTTTTGCCATTTTGTTATTTTTTTAAAGAATTTATGGGATGAAAATATTATTTCCAAAAATCCATCACCTCCTCAAACTCTTTTGAATTAATATATTTTAAAAACAGGGGATCATTTTTATAGAACTGCCATTGGTATTTGTGTCCGGCTGCAGCAGTTTTCAGCAAATATTTATATAATAATGGTTTGTTTCCTGTGGCGGCATAGTATTGGGCAAGCGCATAATCAACACTGCCATATTGATATTCGGCGCGCAGATTTTCCAAGGAATTTATATTTTTTTCGGCTTCAGCCACATTTTCTAATTTGAAATTGCAGATTGCCATCTTCGCTAAAACGTCAATATCTTGAAGATCTTTAGAATAAATTTCTTCCAAAATGGGTAATGCCTTTGCGTATTCTTCTTTGTAAAATAAAGCTTCGGAAAGGATTTTAGAATCAAATTTTTCCTTTTCGGAATTGATTATTTTATCGAAATACTCGTTTGCTTTGGTTTTGTTTCCTTTAAGGAAAAACTCTTTACCAGCTAATAAATACAGCTCTTGCGTTTCAAATGGGGTTGATGTAATTTCAATTTTTCTTAGAAACTTATTTAACTTTTCCACATTATCAGCACGAACATATGCTATTGCTAGAGGTCTGTCAAGTAATTTTGTTTCGGTTTCCTTTTGGGCATTTTCAACAATTTTGATTGCTGAAGCATATTTTTTCAACTCAATATCTGCAAATGCTTTTACATAAAGTCTCTGTATGCAATAAGGGCAATTTTCGAGATTCATGCTGTCCATCCTGATGATTTTGAAAATTGAATCTACATCTTCGGGTTTATTTACAAACTGAAGCGCTACTACTATTGCGGTTTTATTGGTTATTAAATCGAGTGGCGCAAGTTCATGTTCTTTCAGAATGGTTTTATATACCATTCTATTATCACCTTTTAAAAGCGCTTCGTGCATATTTAAAAGATTAAGTTGGCGCTTGTTTCTGTATGAATCTGGCTTAATCAACTTTAAAAGCGAATCAGACTTCTTAAATTCCTGCTGATTATAATAATGGGCGACGCGCATAACCTTTGGCTCAAAATAAGTGGAATCTGCCGCTATGGATTTGTTCAATAAATCCAAATATTCACTATCATCATTACTGTATTTCGCTTCCAACAAATATTTGTAGGCCTCAAATTTTGGTGGTGTTTCCTGAAGCATTAAATTTTTCTTGTCTTCTGTAATGAAATATCCCGTTATCGATTCATTAAGGTCTTCAATACATTTCAAGGGATTTTCGGAGGAGCATTCGGTTGGTTTGAAGGAAATTAGGGTTTTGTTAGTCTTGCCATCTATGAGCATCGCCTGAAACAATAATTTATTTTTTTTAAGATAGAAATTTCCTGAAATAATTTTACTGGGCTTTAGGTATTCCTTGATAATTGAAGTTTCAGCTTCCTCAACATTTTCACCTTTTAGAATACTTTTATATTCATTAATCAGATCCTGCGTTATTACCTGTGCCACTTGATTTTGGGTAATTCCGTGGATTATCCAGTCAGAAGCCATTTTGCTTACAATGTCGTACTGTGGGTCGCCGGTATTGTTGCCAAATTTTAAAACTGCAATTTTCTCGCTCTTCAAAATCGTGGGAAGCACTTCGCTATTTACTTTGGAGAAATTTTTATTTACAATTAGAAAAACAGCAATCACACAAAATGAAGTAATTATTCCCAAAGAAGAAAAATACATTTTTTTGAAAGTTGTTTTCCTTCTCTCTTCTTTTTCATCAGGCTCACCTTCCATTTTATTTTTAGGTGCAATTCGAAATTTCCAAAGAAAAAATATATAGAGCGGAAAACATAGAAGCAAAATAACAATTAAAAATGCCACAGATTTTTGCGGAAGTCCTAATGGTTGCCAAGTTATTGAAAGAACCTGCAAAATAACCCATGCAGACACTACATAAATTGAAAGCATTTTAAAGACTTCCTTTTCGTGGCATTGCTTTAAAAAGGATTTAAGCTTCATACAATTCGGTTAGTTTCGCTAAGTTACTTAAATTAAGAAACCTCTACCCTTATTTGTATGAAATATATTAAATGAATTGAATTAAAATCATTATCTTTAAATATTGTTTAACTAAAATATTTCAATTATGCCAACAGCACCAAAGAAAAAACCAGATGCCAAGCCTAAGGCAGCAAAAACAACAGCTAAACCAAAAACTCAGGCAAAGGCAAAGACAAAGCCAGGAGCGAATATTAATCCAGGATAAATTTACTATCAAAGATTAACCCCCCCCTTAAAAAAGGGGGGTTGTTTTTTACAATATAGTTTACTTATCTTTAAAATTTCCATTAAAAGCAAATTCACTCTGCTCCTTTCGTTCACGAATTTCCTTAATTTCTTGTTTCTTTAAATCTTCTGGCAAGTCTTCTAAGTCACCACCAAAATAACCAAAAGCAACAGCAGTTGCTACGTGATAATCATCTGAAAATTTAAAATCTTTCCGTGCCTTTTTAAAATCAATCCCAGCCATTTGATGCGATGCTATTCCCATACTGTTGGCTTGGTGCAAAACATTTCCCATAAAAAGACCGAGATCGTGCAGTGCGTGGAAATTTTCTTTTCCATTGTCCATAGTTTTTTTAAACGCGTTTAGCCAAAGTAGCTGCGAATTTACGGCCCAACTTTGGTTAAACTCGTCCAAACAATTAAAAATCCTGTCATACATTTTTGTACCTTTTATTCCCCAAATAACCCGCCAAGGTTGAATATTTGATGAACTTGGCGCCCATCTTCCGGCTTCCAATAATATTTTCACTTGCTTTTCAGTGATAGGTGTTTTAGCAAAAACTCTTGGACTCCATCTATTTTTTATGCTGTCCAAAATAGGATACTCTAAAGGTGTTTTCTTATTTGACGAAATGTAATTTTCCATATTTTTATTTTTTTTTATTTTTAAATGTAGCAAGATTGATCTGGGACAAAAAAATTTTAAAAAAGATTTAACGTGAATAAAACTATTAACATATTTCTATAACATTTTCAAACGATTTGCCATTAATTTTATGCAAAATTTGAACAAATGCTTATCTGGGGAATTTTTATAGCTTTTATCATTCTATTCTTGGCTTTGGACCTTGGTGTATTCAATCGCACTCCACACGTAATCAAAACAAAGGAAGCCGCAATTTGGACTTCTATTTGGGTAACTATTGCGCTTAGTTTTTCGGGAATTATTTATTGGTTATTTTTGGATGGGCTCATAGAAAATCCAACAAACCTAACTCCGAATGCCGCGGTTCTTAAATATATTACGGGATATTTAATAGAGCTTTCCTTAAGCATTGACAATGTTTTTGTTATTGCCGTAATATTTTCATCATTTGCAATTCCACAGAAATACCAGCACGAAGTTCTTTTTTGGGGCATAATTGGCGCAGTGGTTTTTAGGGCTTTGATGATATTTTTTGGGGTCGCCTTAATCAATAAGTTTGATTGGATAATCTATGTTTTTGGTGCTTTTCTACTTTTTACGGCCTATAGAATGTTGACACATAAGGAGACGGAATTTAATCCGAAGAAATCAAAAATATTTCGCGTTCTAAAAAAATTCTTCCCAATAAGCTCCAAAATGGAGGGCGATAAATTTTTTATAAAAAGGATGGGGATTCGCGCAGCAACCCCACTTTTCGTTGCTTTGATTATTATTGAATTAACTGATATTCTTTTTGCGCTTGATAGTATTCCTGCTATTCTTGCCATTACTGCCGATCCTTTTATAGTTTTCAGCTCAAATATTTTGGCAATACTAGGACTGCGTTCCATGTACTTTTTAATATCGCGTATGCTAACCAAATTTAAATTCATAAATTACAGCTTGGTTGTGATTTTCTGCTTTTGTTGGTGTGAAGATGATAATTTCACATAATGTTGAAATACCTGAGTGGCTTTCACTTGGAGTTATTGGCGCTTCATTGGCGGGAGGTATTATTGCTTCAATTGTAATTAAGGATCCAAATCCTGCCGTTATTTCTGAAGATTAAATTCACAATTTCCCCTTAAAAGTTTGGAATGGATTTTTGGCTATTGTATCTTTAAAATTGATATAAAACCAACAAATTATGAACATAAATTTTGAATATCACGAAGTGACGGCGAGCCCAAGATTGGAAGCCTTTATTGCAGAAAAACTAAACAAACTTGAAGGTAAATACGATGACATTGTAGGTTCAGATGTTTACTTTAAAAAAGAAAATACATCAAATCCCGAAGATGGAAAAATTTGCAGTGTACGTTTAAGTATGCCTGGACCGGATATATTTGCGGAAACTTCTTCAGCTTCCTTTGAAGCATCTGTTGCTAAAGTGATCACTGAATTACGTACTCAACTTCAAAAACGAAAAGAGAAATTAAAAGCACACTAAATATTCAAATGCCCAAATTCAGTTGAACCTTTAAGTTTCAAAATAATTGGGCATTTACTTTTTTTAATAAAAACATTTAATCAAATGAATGATATGGGAGTAATAGCTCGAAATGAAAACCAATTGACGCTTATATATAGCAGCAACACTCGTGTGGGCAGGCACACATTAAGCTATTTAACTGGAATTAATGCAAAATATTTAGACATTGACATTGCAAAAACAAAAGTTTCGGATACGCAATGGGTAGAAATTGCGGATGCGTTGGGTGTGAAAGTGGGAGATCTAGTTGATAAAAGAGAATTGGATATAAGTACTGAAAGTTCAGCAGAATTTGGTTCAAGCGATTGGTTGAAAATTATTCAAAACAATGATTTTGTAATTTCTAAACCAATTGCGATTAAAGGGAAAATCACGAAGCAAATTGACAATCCTACAGAAATCATGGAGTTTTTTGATGTAAATTCCGCAGGCTTGGAACAAAGTCCGTCAAACGATACACAACCAGATATTGAAAGAACGACCAATAAAGAAAATTTTATCGATAAAAAATGATTAATTCTTAATCTTTAGCTTTCTTTTTAACCGTTTCCAAAGGTTGTATACTAGGCTTAACTTTACGATACACATTCATTTGAGGCTGTGTTATAATGTTATTCATTTCGGTAGTTTCTTGCTCTTGGAGTTTATATAGTAAATCAAGTTTTTCCCTTCCTTCATACGTTGAATCAATTTCATATCTTCTAATTAAAAATTCCTCTACCTTATTTTCAAATAACAATTGTTGTTTTCCTGTTAATGCAAGTTTTGGAATATAAAGATTGGTGATTTCAATAGCTTCCTGTTCAGCCCTCTCATTAGAATTTTGAAGAATAGGGTCTTGGGAAAATACAATCGTATTAATAAACAAGAATAGCAATGGAAGTAATTTTTTCATAACATTTAAAATTGTGGGTTCCTTTAAAAATAAAGAATCAAATACGATTATCCATAAATTTTAACCGTCTTTAACGAGAATTAATTATTTATTAACTCAAGAATAAGAAAAGCAAAAAAAAGAAATTAATGTGCTTCGGTTTTTTGTTGGATTAGTGAAATTGCATCATTAACATTTCGAAGTTTCTCCATATCATCATTTTTAAATTCAATATCAAAGGCATCCTCAATATCCAAAATAATGTCTACCAAATGAGCTGAGTTAATGTTCAACTTCCGGGTCAAATCGCTATTTAAATTTATTTCACTTGCAGATACATCTTCAGGCAAATAAGTTTTGATTATTGGTTCAAGTTGTTTAAAAATTTCTTCCGAAGTCATCAAATCTAAATTTTTTTAAATATAGCACAAGCATTCACGTCACCAAAACCAAAACTAGCTTTGGCGATGGTTTGTAACGGGGTTTTAAGTAGTTTTATCGAAATTTTTTCTGGAGCAGCCATATGTGCTATTTTTGGATGCATATTTTCGCAATTTACATTGGGGAAAATAAAACCTTCATGCAATTGGAGAATAGCCGAAACGATCTCAATACTTCCACTCGCGGCCAAACAATGCCCAACCATTCCTTTAAGTGAATTTATATAGGGAAAATCGATTCCCTTTCTATTCAATGCAATGCTCCAGTTCTCAATTTCATCCGGATCTTTAATTGTAGCCGTTAAATGCCCATTTATATAATCAATTTCTGAAGATGAAATGTTTGAGTTTTTCAAAGCATCTATAATGCATTTTTGAACAGCAACACTGTTGGGAGCAGTCATACTGCCCTCCCCTCTTTGGCCACCGTTGTTAATTGCTCCGCCCAAAATTTCAGCATAAATTGTTGCCCCGCGTTTTTGCGCATTTTCAAGAGATTCCAATAAATAGGCTCCTGCCCCACTTCCGGGCACAAAGCCGCTAGCTTCTGCACTCATTGGGCCAGCAACATTTTCTGGGAATTCGTTATGCTTGTATGTGGTTACTTTTATCGCATCAAAACCACCCCAAATATATGGTCCAGAATCACTTGCACTGCCACAAAGCATATAAGTGGCTTTTCCATTTGCAATGTGACCATATCCCATCAATAATGCCTCAGTTCCGGTAGCGCAAGCAGAGGAATTAGCCGTCACCATATTTCCGGCACCGATCAATCCGCCCAAATAAGCACTTACCCCGCTTGTCATTGTTTGGGCTACGGAATTGCTACCAAGCCTACGAACATTTCTATCATCGATTCTATAAATAGCTTCCCTAAATTTCTCAACACCACTAGTGCCACTTCCGAATATTATTCCCAAATCCCATAAAGGCTCATCCCCCTGTTTTGCAGGTTCTAACTTTGCGTCATTAAAAGCATCCATTCCTGCAATTATTCCATATAAAATACCGCTACTGTTGAAATTTCGCAATTGAAGTTCAGAAAGGTATTCCCGCTTTTTTTCTTCGGAAATAACTGGCATTGCGCCCAAATGACAAGAGAAATTTAGATCGCGCAGTTCAGGAAAAAAGCGGACTCCCGAATCTCCGTTTTTTATGGCTTCGGTAAATTTTGGAACGCCTACGCCATTTGGCGAAACAACTCCCAATCCGGTAATTACAACGCGTTTTTTCATTTTAATTTTCTGTCTTTCAAAATCATTCCGCTTATAGTTCCTTTTGCAATAATTTCATCTTTTGCATTTAGCATTTTCACTTTGCACTTTAATTTTTGAAATCTGAAATATATTTTTTCGGAAATAACCGTGACTTTTTCGTTTGGAAAAACGGGAATATAAAAATCAATTTCAGTACTGCTCAATGCAAAGCTTGCCTCTTCTGATTCTGAAATATTTTCTTCTTTCAAAAGATAAATCCCAAAACATACAAGACCAATTTGCGCCATACATTCCGTCAAAATTACTCCGGGTGTTACGGGATTGCTCTTAAAATGTCCATCATAAAAAAATAAATCTTGATGAAAAGTGTAGTTGCCGGTTATACCTTTATCAGAAACAGATAGTATTTCATCCACAAACAAAAAGGGTCTGGAATACGGAAGTGAATCAAGAATATCTTTATTTTTCAAAATCTAAAATCTTCAATCGTTTATCGTCAATCATCGAAGGCTTTCACCACCATCAACTTTAACGATGGTTCCGTTTATCCAATCGGCTTCTTTTTTACAAAGTAAATAGACCACATTTGCAACATCCTCAGGTTTCGTTAATCTATTAAATGGGTTTCTTTTTATTGCCATTTCAGCGAGTTCTTTACTTCCTGGGATTACTGAAAATGATGGAGTTTCCGTTGTTCCAGCTTGTATGCAATTTGTTGTGATTTCCAATGGAGCCAATTCAACCGCCATATTTCGCATTAAAGATTCCAAAACAGACTTTGCTGCTGAAACAGCGCCATAACCCGGCCAAACTCTACTATTTCCTTCGCTTGTAAAAGCAATATTTCTTGCCTTTTTTGTGAATAAATTATTTTGAATTAAAGCTTGCGTCCATTCATACCAACTTGTGGCCATTGCGTGGATTGTAATATCAAAATCCTGTTTTGAAAGAAGTTCGTTTTCAGTGCCGTGCATTTTTTTCAAACTGCCCTTTGCAATGCTGTGAAGCAATAATTTCACACTATTCTTTGGAAGCTGTTGAATAATTTGATTACGAATTTCTTTAGTTAAAGCGTCTTTGTTGAAGGTTTTTACGGAAACTCCAGAAGATTCCATTTGTTTCACATCTTTTTCAAATGCCTCTAAATTACTTTTTCGATCGCGATGGACAATGCAAATATTCATTCCTTCGGACGCGAGCTTTTTCGCGCTCGCCAGACCTAGCCCACTACTTCCGCCAAGAATTACTGCCCATTGATTTTCGAATTCTTTCATAAATTTTTAAAACTTCAATAAAACACGTTGGGCCGAAAAACCGGGGCCAAAACTTAACATCAATCCGAAATCTCCTTTTTTAGGCTTTTGGTCCATAAATCTTTCCAAAACATATAAAACAGTTGCACTGCTCATATTTCCGTACAATTTAAGCACTTCTTTGGTATCATCAATATTTTTCCCCAAACTGCCGAACAAATCTTCAACAGTCTGCACAATTTTCTTTCCGCCCGGATGAAAAATAAGATGGTTTATATCTTCTATTTTTAAGTTGTTTTTTTTAAGAAATGGATGAATTATAGCTAGAAAATGTTCCGCAATTTTTTCGGGAACACTTTTATCAAGTATCATTTGAAGTCCCGTATTTACAAGCTTAAAGCCCATCATATTTGTTGCATTATAAAAATGATACATTTCTTCAGCAAGTATTTCAGGACCGCTATCTTCTTTATTTGAAGACATTAAAACGCAGGCTGCGCCATCACCAAAAATGGCCGCGCTCACAATATTTGCCATGGAATAGTCGTACAATTGAAATGTAGCCGTTGGTGCTTCTATGGCAATTACTGCCGCTCGTTTTCCGGGATTGGATTTTAGAAAATTATTTGCATAAATAATTCCTGAAATTCCCGCTGCACAACCCATTTCAGTAACGGGAAGCCGAACAATGTCCTGTTTCATTTTTAGTTCATTAATCAAGTATGCATCAACTGACGGAATCATAATGCCAGTGCAACTTACGGTGATTATAAAATCAATATCCGTGGCTTTCCAACTTGCTTTTTCCAATGCTTTTTCAAGACATTTTTTACCAAGTTTCGTTATTTCGCGAATGTAAATATCGTTTCGCTCCTCAAAACTTGTATTTGTAAAAACTCCTACGGGATCCATAATTGAATAGCGCTTATCTACCCCAGCGCCTTCAAAAATTTTTATAACTTTTCTTTGAAAACGGGTTTCCTGCCCTTGCATCCATTGCTTTACAAAGGGAATTACTTCTGCAGTTTCCCTACTAAATGCAGGTAATTGTTTTGTAACAGTTGTTATTTTTACGCTCATGCTATTTTTTTAAGAATCCATTGGTAACGGTATGCCCAATGCCAATGAATGCTACTTTTTTGATTTGGGATTTTTTTTGAAATTATTTCAAGCTCTTCTTTTTTGAAACCTTTTGAAATGGAAATCAATCCATCATGTTTTGCCGTTTTTGTTTTGAGAAATAATTTACTGAAAATTTTAAAAAGATTAAAAGCCTGTTTGTTACGCTGTAAATCATTAATTACTAATCCGATGCTCGATTTTTGCGTTAATAATTTTATTAAATATTCAATTTTATCATTACTGAAATGATGCAATACCAATGTACATAGTGCAATATCGCATTTCGGAATTAATTCCTCATTCAAAAACACATCAACTTTTTCAAATTTTATATTTGGGAAATTGGAATTATTTTTTCGAGCAAAATCCAAAATGTTCTCATTGAAATCAATTCCAATAAGTTCAAAATCTAAATTATTCTTTTTACCGTATGCTGCACATTTCCGAAGCAATTCTCCGTCGCCGCATCCAATATCCATAATTGTAATTTTTCCTTTTATTGAATGGTTTTTTAGCAATTCTTCAATTCCATCAATTGTAATTGCATTTCCGCCCAACAGTTTATTAACCGTTTTTAAATCGCCAAAAAGATCTTTCATTTCATAGCCATGAAAATCAAAATTATCCATGATTTCCAACTCTTCGGATCTTTGTTTATCGTTAAATAGTATCATTAAGGTACAATTCCATGTGTTTTTTCAATAATTTTTGGCACCAAAGAGGGAACAGTTTTGGCAATCGTAAACCCTACTTTTGAAGCAACAGAATTTAATAAAACTCGTTGAATCAATCTACCGGTTTTTAGTCGTTCGCCAAATTCGTTTTGCCATCTATTTGCGTATTCTTCTTCTAACTTCACTCTGTCAACATTGCTTTTTTGAAAAGCTGCAAGAAATAATTCAGAAAAAATCTGTGCGCTTTTTATTGCCATTGCCATACCATTTCCACATAACGGATGAATTAAACCTGCGCTATCGCCAAGCATAAAAATATGATTCTCTACTGGTTCTTTTTTATCAAATGATATTTGACTAATAGTTAATGGTCTGTTGAAAATTGGCTTTGCTTCATCGAAAAATTTCTTTAAAATTGGATTTTTGGACATTTCCTTTTTCTGAAAAGTATCAATGTCTCCATATTTTTTAAAAGATTTAAATGTAGTTAAATAGCAAGCATTTACTGCATTTGTTTCTGTTTTGCTCAAACCGCAATAGCCATCTTCAAAATTGTGAAGCGCAACAACATCATCAGCAAAACCATATTCAAAATGGTTTTTAACAGCAAGCCAATTTGATTTCTGATTTATAAATTTCCGCTCCAAAAACAAATCTATGTTTGATCTTTTTCCGAAAGTTCCGATTACAAAATCTCCTTCAAAAGTATTTTTATTCTGTGTTGAAACAGTGAAAAGATTGTCTCCAAAAATGATTTTTTCTACCGTATCAAAAACGACTTCCACTTTATCTTTAATTGATTCAAAAAGTAAGTTATCAAACGCAAAACGGCTAATTCCAAAGCCTCCAAGAGGCAAACTAGCTTTTATGGGAAAACCTTGCGAATTTGTAATTTCAAATTTTGATATGTTTTTTGCACCTAAAATAAATGGATCAATCCCCAAGGAATTTAAATATGGAAGTACTTCATTGCCCACATATTCACCACAAACTTTGTGATGTGGATACTTATTTTTTTCTATCAAACATACGCTGCAATTATGCTTTGAAAGATGCAATGCCGTTGTAAGACCTGCAAGGCCACCACCAAGAATTATAACATTCCATCTTTTTTTATTTGACATTGTATAAAGCTAAAAAAAATCCCGCTCAAAAATGAAGCGGGATTTTAATAAAAATATATTAAATATTATTCGCCAGCTTGAGTTTGGGCTTCTTGCTTCATTTTCGTATTAGGAACGATTGCAAGGTTTACTCTTCTGTTTTTAGCACGGCCTTCCGCTGTAGTATTATCTGCAACTGGAGCTGTTTCACCAAACCAGTTTGTGGTAAACCTACCAGCGCTAAGCCCTTTGGTCTGTACAAAGTAATTTGTAACTGATTGTGCCCTGTTTTTGGAAAGTGTCATGTTCATTTCATCTGCGCCAACACTATCAGTATGGCCAACAACAAGAACATCGGTATCTGGGTATTCTTTCAACACATTTGAAAGTTTGTCCAAAATTGCGTGTGAAGCTTCGTTAATATTATATTTCGCAGTGTCAAAATACACACCACTGTTCTCGTCAAAAGTAACAACGATACCGTCATCTACTCTCTCCACTTGTGCGCCTGGAATTTCCTGCTCAATTTTTTGAGCTTGCCTATCCATTTTTGATCCAATAAGAACACCGGCACCACCACCAACAACTCCACCAATCACGGCACCTAGCTCGCCATTTCCACCTTTACCCACATTGTTTCCAATAATGGCTCCAAGTATAGCACCACCAGCTGTACCCAATATGGCACCTTTTTGTTTATTATTTGCGTTTCTTGTTGCCTCGCAGCTTGCTAAGCTAACAATAAGTGTAAAAACTAAAGCTACTAATGCGGTTTGTTTAAAAAATGTCTTCATAATTATTCTTTAATTTTAGAAAAGTTCATATTTATTTTGAAAGGTTTTCCGTCCAAATTTACTGTTTGCTCCCAACGCATTGAGTTTTCATTTAACTGAGCTAATTGAACTCTGA
Source organism: uncultured Flavobacteriaceae bacterium (assembly GCA_963716065.1). Taxonomy (GTDB): domain Bacteria; phylum Bacteroidota; class Bacteroidia; order Flavobacteriales; family Flavobacteriaceae; genus Aequorivita. The sequence continues at coordinate 164,397 of OY970287.1, read as the reverse complement.
AACCAGAATTATCTTCTGATTTACCTTTAGTATTGGTTGGCTTAATCATAAAATCATATAAGCCAGATGCAGGATCAATTTCTACAATTGTAAAAACAAAATTTCTTTCTCCTGTAGGACAGTTTGAATTGTCAATTGTGTAATTTCCTGTATTGTTATTAGGAATAAATCTCCAAGAACTGCCTTCAAAACATTCTACTGAAGTGTCGTTAAAGAGTGTAACATTATAAGTTCCAGAGGAACCGTAAGAAACATTATCTAAAGTCCAATACCCTTTGATAACTTTTTTAGACTCTTGTACTGTTTTGGGTACACCACAAGAGAATGCCGTGGCCAGCAATTAGCGGCCAAAATGAGGATTTTTTTCATAAGTGATAATTTGAATTTAATAAAATTAGGTTGAATTGCTCTTATCTTCTGAACAATCTTGAAAGTAATGATAGTACAAGAAGCACTATAAAAATGTAAAAAATAATTTTTGCAATATCAGTTGCTCCTTCAGCAATTCCTCCGAATCCGAAAACTGCTGCAACCAAAGCAATTACTAAGAAAATAATAATCCAGCGTACCATAATGTTAAATTTTGATGATTAGTATACCACGAATGTAAACAACAATTTTAACGTTTGGATTTGCTTTATCTAAAGTTTAACAATGAATGTTAAAATATTAGTAAGATAATAAATCAATTAGGCTTTTCTTAAATTTTTCCTTAGGAAGATAGGCAGATTCTAAGTTTGCTGCAAAAGGAATAGGAGTTTCCAAACTCGCCACTCTTTTTATTGGGGCATCCAAATGTTCGAAACAGTTTTCCACTATTAGTGCTGAAATATCAGATGCTATACCACCAAACATCGAGTCTTCTTGAAGAATGATAACTCTTCCAGTTTTCTTAACTGACTTGTAAATAGCTTCGGTATCTAAGGGAACCAAAGAACGCAAATCAATTAGATCAGCATTTATTTCTGGGTTTTGCTCTAAAGTTTCCAAAGCCCAATGAACACCGGCGCCATAACTAATTATCGTAACATCATTTCCTTCTTTTAAAAGAGATGCTTTTCCAAAAGGAATTGTGTAAAAATCTGTTGGAACATCTTGACGAATGCTTCGATACAATGCTTTATGTTCAAAAAACATAACAGGATTTGGATCTTCAATACTTGTGGCAAGTAAACCTTTGGCATCATAAGGAAATGCTGGGTAAACTACTTTTAAACCTGGTGTGTGTGTAAACCAAGCTTCATTGGTTTGGCTATGAAAAGGACCTGCGCCAACTCCAGCACCGCAAGGCATTCTCACCACAACGTCAGCTTTTTCGCTCCAACGATAATGGCTTTTTGCTAAATAGTTTATAATTGGATTAAAACCGGAAGTAACAAAATCTGCAAACTGCATTTCAACCACAGCTTTGTAGCCATTTATAGATAGTCCCATTGCTGCTGAAACAATTGCCGATTCACAAATAGGTGTATTGCGAACTCTTTCTTTTCCGAATTGCGCTACAAATCCTTCGGTTATTTTGAAAACCCCTCCATATTCAGCTACATCCTGCCCCATTATTACAAGATTGTCGTGGCGCTCCATGGATTGTTTCAATCCTTGGGAAATAGCATCAATCAATCGTATATTTTCTTTTTCTGAATTTTCTTTAACTTCTTGATATTTAAATTCTTTGTAAACATCATTTAATTCTTCAGTTTCATCTGCCTCAATTTTTGGTTCCGCAAAAGCGATGTCAAGATTTCCATCTATTTCTTGTTTAAATTCCTTTTTAAACTCGAGGATTTTTTCTTCTGTAATAACCTTTTCAAACAGTAAATAATCCTCAAAATTTAATAGTGGATCGCGCAAGCCCCATTCATCAATTAAATCAACAGGAACATATTTTGTTCCGCTCGCCTCTTCATGCCCACGCATTCTAAATGTTTTAAATTCCAATAAAACTGGGCGCGGATTGGTTCGCATGCTTTCTACTAAATCCTTCAATTTTGTATAAACTTCCAGAATATCATTCCCTTCAATAATATGCGATTCCATCCCATACCCTTTTCCACGGTCGGCTAGATTTTCGCAATTATATTGTTCGTTCGTGGGTGTTGATAGTCCGTAGCCATTGTTTTCAACACAAAAAAGAACGGGTAATTTCCAAACGGAAGCCACGTTCAAAGCTTCGTGAATATCGCCTTCGCTTGTTCCGCCCTCACCTGTGAAAACAGCACAAACCTTATTGTTTTTTTTCAACTTATTTGCCAACGCAATTCCGTCAGCAACGCCAAACTGTGGGCCGAAGTGTGAAATCATTCCTATAATATGAAACTCCTGAGTTCCGAAATGGAAACTACGGTCGCGACCTTTTGTAAAACCGTTCGCTTTTCCCTGCCATTGTGAAAACAATCTGTAAAGTGGAATTTCACGCATTGTGAAAACCGCAAGATTTCGGTGCATTGGCAAAATGTATTCATCCATATCCAAAACAGCCGTCAAACCTACAGAAATTGCCTCCTGCCCTATTCCACTGAACCATTTAGAAACCTTTCCCTGGCGTAAAAGAATCAGCATTTTTTCCTCTATCAATCTCGGTTTTAGCATGCCGCGATACAATTTTATCAACGTAGCGTCATTAAGGTCTTTTCTATTATAATCGAAGAAAATATGCGGGGTGGTTTCTGATTTCATCATAAATAATTTGCAGCATCAAAAGTAGAAAAAAACCTATTGCTTTAAGGATAATTAAGGCAAATTTTATCTTCGGAAAAACTTTGATAAAATGGTATCTTTGTAACCAAAAATTAATTGTTATGAATAACATACCAAGCGTAGATTTAGCCGATTTTCTTTCTGAAGATCCAAAACGAAAACAAAAATTTGTAAATGAAATAGGATCTGGGCTATGAAGATATTGGCTTCGTTTCACTGAAAAATCATTTCCTCAGCGATCAATTGGTAGATGAATTATATAAGGAAGTGAAAAGTTTTTTCGCTTTACCATTAGCCGATAAGGAAAAATACGAAATTGAAGGGCTTGGCGGCCAAAGAGGTTATATTTCCTTCGGAAAAGAACACGCCAAAGGAAAGAAAGAAGGCGATTTAAAGGAGTTTTGGCACTTCGGGCAAGAGGCAGCGGAAGATGCAAATCTTGCAGAAGCATATCCTAAAAATGTTCAAGTTAAGGAACTTCCAGATTTTAACCATACCGGAATGGAAGCCTATAGAATGCTTGAGAAAACTGGTATTTACGTACTTCGTGCACTTTCGCTTTATATTGGTTTGGATGAATTTTATTTTGATCATTGGGCAACAAATGGGAACAGTATTTTGCGCCCAATACATTATCCGCCAATTACCGAAGAGCCAAAAGGCGCAGTGCGTGCAGGTGCTCACGGAGATATAAATTTGATTACGCTTTTAATGGGCGCGTCAAGCGGCGGACTTCAAGTGTTGCGAAAAGATGGCGAATGGATTGATGCCATTCCTCAGGAAAATGAATTGGTTATAAATGTGGGCGATATGCTTGAAAGACACACCAATAATAAATTACGATCCACAATTCACCGCGTTGTGAATCCACCAAAAGAAGAATGGGGAAATCCACGTTATTCAATCCCTTTCTTTATGCACCCTCGCGGCGATATGAAACTGAATTGCCTTGAAGAATGTATTGATTCCGAACATCCAAAAGCTTTTGATGATATAACTGCTGGTGAGTTTTTACACCAACGTTTAGTGGAAATAGGACTTATAAAAAAGTAGTCAGTATTCAGTAACAGTTTGCAGTTAACCTTTGAAATTTAAATTTTGAAATCTTTAGAAGACCAACTAAAAAACCTTTTTCCGGAACACGAATCTGTGGCGGAAAATAAATCGGAGCAAAAAAATGAACCTACACTTTGGTTGCAGGATGAGCCTTTAATTTGCAAATATGAAAAGCGAAAAGGCAAGCCAATAACTATTATTGAAGGTTACACCGGCGCAGATTCCGATTTTAAAATGCTGGCGAAGGAAATAAAACAATTGCTCAGTGTTGGTGGAAGTTTCAAAAATGAACAAATAATTATCCAAGGTGATTACCGCGACAAGATTATGGGCTTTTTGAAGGAGAAAGGTTTTAAAGTGAAACGTGTTGGTGGATAAAGGCTGAAAGCTTTAGGTCCTAAAGCAAACAGATAAACTCATAAAACTATCGACTTATAGACCTAAAAAAACCTAAACTTTTAAATTCCTAAACGTATAAACTAATTTTCCAAACTTGAAACCTGAAACTTTACCTCCCAGCGAACTCATTCTAAACCCAGATGGCAGTATTTACCATCTCAATTTATTGCCGGAACAACTTGCTGATACTATAATTACAGTGGGCGATCCAGATCGTGTTGATGCGGTTTCAAAATATTTTGATTCAGTTGAAATTAAAGTTCATAAGCGCGAATTCAAAATCCATACGGGAATTTTAAATGGCAAACGAATCAGCGTAATTTCTACCGGAATTGGAACCGATAATATTGACATCGTTTTCAATGAACTCGATGCTTTGAAAAACATTAATTTCGAAACCAGAACAGTTAAAAAAGAATTAGCTTCCCTTGAAATCATTCGTATTGGGACTTCGGGCGCCATTCAGCCAGAAATAAAAATTGATAGTTTTTTAGTTTCTGAAAAAGCGATTGGTTTTGATAATTTGCTTCATTTTTATGGGAATACTTCTTTTTGTGACGAAGCCTTTTCAGAAGCATTTATTTCAGCCACCAATTGGAATCCCAAAAAATCAAAACCTTATATTGTTTCCGCAGATGAAAATCTTTTAAAGAAATTCTTCAGAAAAATTCATAAAAGGAATTACGGCTACAAACGTTGGTTTTTATGGACCTCAAGGTAGAATGCTTCGTCTTTCAATTGAAGATGAAAAGATGAACGACAAAATAAAAGATTTTCGGTTTGGCGGAAATGCAATCACAAATCTTGAAATGGAAACCTCCGGAATTTACGGAATGGCAAGATTGTTGGGTCACCGAGCCGTGTCGCTGAATGCAATTTTGGCAAACAGAGCCAATGGTACTTTCAGCAAAAATCCTGAAAAAACAATAGATACTTTAATAAAATCCACTTTGGAAATAATTTCATAAATGAAAAATTTCATCATCGGCGGCGTGCCGGAACATTTCAATTTGCCTTGGTACATAGCACTTCGCGATAAAAAATTCAATGAAAAAGGAATCAATCTTCGCTGGAAGGATTACGCTGGCGGAACGGGACAAATGAACAGAGCCCTTCGTAAAAAGGAAATTGATATGGCGGTAATCCTCACAGAAGGAATTGTACGCGATATTGTAAATGGAAATGAAACTAAAATTGTACAGGTTTTTGTAAAATCGCCTTTGCTTTGGGGAATTCACGTGGCTGCAAATTCAGATTATGAAACTGTATCAGATTTAAAAGGAACTGATGCCGCTATAAGCAGATATGGTTCGGGTTCACATTTAATGGCTTTTGTAAATGCCGAAAATCTGGAATGGGATTTAAAAAATGATCTTAAATTCAAGGAAATTCAAGATTTGGATGGCGCTTTGGAAGGACTTCCCAGAGGAAATGGCGATTATTTTATGTGGGAAAAATTCATGACAAAACCACATGTTGATAATGGAATTTTCCGTTTGGTTGGTGAATCCCCTACTCCGTGGCCAAGTTTTGTTATTGCTGTTCGAAATGATATTTTGGAAAATGAGGCTGAAAGCGTAGAAGCAATTTTGGAAGTTATAAATGAGATTACATTAGATTTTAAGAATCATCAAAATATTGACGAAATGATTGCCAATCGCTACGGAATAAAAATCGAGGACGTGCGCGAATGGTTGTCATTAACTGAATGGAGCAACCGACAATTAACTACAAAAGAACTTGAAAATATTCAACAAAAGCTTTTGGAATTGGATTTAATCGACAATAAAATTCAGGAAACCAGTATTTTATATAATTTCCAAAAAAAATCTTAAATTTTACGCAACCCCATTGTAAATCGAGCATCTTGTTTATATAAAAACAATCATCATGACTACATTTTTAATCGTTTTGGGAGCGTTGCTAGTCACAAACTTCTTGTTATTGCAGTTTAGCTGCAACGATGCAACCGAGTCCGAAGTACCAGAAGAAGAATAAGAAAATATCCCCATTTTCTTTTCTTTTTAGTTTTAAGAAATCTACCAATCAATTGGCTTTTTGCCATTTTCCATTAAATATTCATTTGCTTTACTGAAGTGTTTGTTACCGAACCAATACCCCCTATTTGCCGCTAATGGCGAAGGGTGTCCGCTATTTAGCACAAAATGTTTTGAAGCATTAATCTTCGCCCTTTCTTTTTTGCCGGTCCACCCCAAAGCATAAAAACCAACCCTTCTTTTTCTTCCGAAAGTTTTTCAATTACAGCATCTGTAAATTGCTCCCAACCTTTATTGTGATGGCTTCCCGCTAAATGAGCGCGCACAGTGAGTGTAGCATTTAAAAGCAAAACACCTTGGTCTGCCCAACGTTCCAAATTTCCAGAATTTGGAACTGAAGTTCCAATATCGGTTCTAATTTCTTCAAAAATATTTTTCAAAGATGGTGGAATTGCAACGTTATCTGCCACCGAAAAACACAAACCATTCGCCTGTCCGGGTCCGTGATATGGGTCTTGACCAATAATTACAACTTTCACTTTATTAAAAGGTGTGTGATTAAATGCAGAAAAAATAAGCTTCCCGGTCGGAAAACATTTGGTTGAAGTATATTCCAATTTTACGAACTGCGCCAAATTTTTAAAATACGGTTTTTCAAATTCTTCGCTTAAAATAGCTTTCCATCCAGGCTCAATTGTTACTTCCATATTGCTTACTTTTGTATTGCTAAAAAAGTAAAAATAACTGAAATAAACGGATGTCCCGTATAGATAGCAAAACTTTAGAAGACCTTGAATTTCCTACGGTGCTCAAACAAGTTTCACAGAATTGTGTTACTGAACCTGGCCGTGAAAATGTACTTTCAATTCAACCATTTCAGGAATTTGATGAAATTTTGCCGGAACTTGAACGCGTAAAGGAATTTACGGCTTCATTTGAAGGCGATAATAGAATCCCAAATCACGGTTTCGATCCTATTTTTAGGGAACTTCGTTTGCTGGAAATTGAAAATAGTTCTTTGGAAATTTCTGGTTTTAGAAAAATTTTGACTATTTCTGAAACTACTCGAATTCTTCAAAAATTCTTTAAAAAGTTTGAGGAATTTTATTCTCATCTCAATTCATTTTCTGAAGAAGTAAATTACACTTCAATAATTTCCGAAGAAATAAATAGGAAAATTGACAAATACGGAGAGATAAAAGACGAAGCGTCCAATGAATTAGGAACAATTCGCCGCCGATTAAATGTTGTAAAAGGAAAGATAAATTCATCTTTTACAAAAGCGCTTTCGCAATATATCCAAAACGATTATTTGGATGAAATCCGTAAATCAGTTGTTGAAAATAGACGTGTACTTGCCGTAAAAGCAATGCATCGTAAAAAGGTTAGAGGTGCGGTTTTGGGAAGTTCAAAAACGGGAAGCATTGTTTACATTGAACCGCAAGAAACGCTTGAATATGCTAACGAACTCAGTAATTTAATTTACGAGGAAGATGAAGAAGTTAAGCGGATTTTAAAAGCGCTAACAGAATTTATCCGCCCGCACAGCGAATCGATTTCCAGCTATCAAGAATATTTGATTGCGATGGATATGCTTTACGCAAAAGCGAAATATGCAGTAAGTATAAAAGGAGTTTTGCCGATAATATCTTCGGAAAAAAGAATTTCACTTATAAAAGCTTTTCATCCTTTGTTGTTGGTTTCAAACAATAAAAGGAAAGAAAAAACTTTTCCTCAGAGTATTGAATTGGTTCCCGATAAACGAATAATCGTGATTTCCGGCAAACGCCGGAGGAAAAAGTATTACCCTTAAAACCGTCGGTCTATTGCAGGTTATGCTTCAAAGTGGATTGTTAATTCCCGTAAATCCGCAAAGCGAGGTTTATTTTTTCAAACGGATTTTGACGGATATTGGCGATAATCAATCCATCGAAAATCATTTAAGCACGTATAGTTACCGATTAAAAAAAATGAATCAATTTCTTAAAAAGTGCAATAAAAACACACTTTTTTTGATTGATGAATTTGGAACCGGAAGCGATCCAGAACTCGGTGGCGCTTTGGCAGAAACATTTTTGGAAGTGTTTTACGAGCGCGAAGCTTTTGGAATAATCACAACACATTACACCAATTTAAAATTGTTGGCAAACGAACTTCCGCACGCAATAAATGCGAATATGCAGTTTGATAGCAAATCTTTGGAACCACTATATTTGCTGCATTTGGGGGAAGCTGGAAGCAGTTATACTTTTGAAGTTGCGCAGAAAAATGGAATTCCTTTCAGTTTGATAAACAGGTCAAAAAAGAAAATTGAAGGCGGAAAAGTTCGATTTGACAAAACCATTGCCAATCTTCAAAAAGAGCGAAGTAATCTGCGGAAAACTTCCGAAGCCTTAAAAAATGAAGAAGCAAAGAGCACGGGTTGAAGGGAAACAATTGGAAGAAGTAAATGCGCGCGTTCAGGAAAAACTGGAAAGTTATCAGGAGCTTTTTGATGCCAACCAAAAACTAATCAGTTTGGGGAAAAAGGTTGATATCCTTTCAGAAAAGTATTTCAACAACCGCCAAAAAAAGCAATTGATTGATGAATTGATTAAGCTTGTAATGGTAGAAAACAGCAAACGCAAAAAACTTGCTCCCAAAATAAAAAAAGCAGAAAAGGCAAAAGAGAAAGAAGTAATAAAAGAGGTGGAACAAAAGGTAGAAGTAATCCGCGAGCGCAAGAAGGAAGAAAAGGAAAAAGCTAAAAAACTACCGCCTCCAAAACCGAAAGTTGCCTTAAAAATTGGCGACAGAGTACGAATGATTGACGGTCGAGCAATTGGAACGATTGATATTATTGAGAAAAACAAAGCAATCGTTAATTATGGTATGTTTACAACGAATGTTAGTTTGGAGGAATTGGAAAAAGTATAGGAAAAAGCACCAAAAAACAAATTCCAAATCACAAAAGCCTTATAAATTTTTCAACTAGTTGATTTTTTGAAATTGAGATTTATTTGGAATTTGGGATTTGTTTTCTTTGGGATTTCTTAAAAGCTATTATGTCTAATAATTATAAAATCATCTTATTTGACGGCGTTTGCAACCTCTGCAACGGCGCGGTTACTTATATTATAAAGCGCGACAAAAAAAACGTTTTCAAATTTGCTGCGCTTCAAAGTGAAATTGGACAGGAACTGATTTCCAAATTCAATATTGATACTGAAAAAGTAGATTCCATAATTTTAATTGATGGTGAAAAACATTACGAGAAATCTTCGGCAGCGCTTCATATTGCCAAAAATCTTTCGGGCGCTTATCCCCTACTTTTTGGGTTTATGATTTTGCCGAAATTCATCAGAAATTCCGTTTACGATTACATCGCCAAGAACCGCTACAAATGGTTCGGGAAGAAAGAAAGTTGCATGATTCCTACTGCAGAATTGAAGGCTAGATTTCTATAATTCATATTCTTCTATAGTTTCACTCTCAACAACTACCTTAAATTACTTTTATTTGATTTATTGGTATTAAACTAAACCATTGTATGTTAATGTTTTAACCGTTAACCGTTCATTATCTGAAGTGAGCAACATATCTTTTTACTTTAGCCCCGAATCATAAAAAGATAATTTACAATGAAAAATTTATTACTATTAGTAATTCTGGCTTTCTCGGTAACCGGATTTGCACAGGACTGTACCGTAGCGGCCGCCGTGCCGTATAGCGAAGATTTTAGCAACGGCGATCCTGCTTGTTGGACGTATGAAAACACAGACGGTTCAAACCCAGTGTGGGCTTATAACAATAGCGTGGATATTACAGGAGACGGAACAAATGACCCACTCCTAGTTATAATTCCGCCGAATGTGGGAGCAACCGCCAAGAATGATTGTGGCCTTTACACGAAAAATCCAAATGGATGCTGGAACTGAATATTTAATTACCGCAGATTACAATGCCTTTAACCTTGGCAACTTTGTTGCAAACGAAAACTTTGAACTTGTAATCACAGATGCTCCAAACTCAACTGCAACTTTCAGTGAAGTAATCGGAACATATAATGACATTCTGCAACAGGGCGTATTTCCAGGTCAGAATAATGGAAACGATCTAAAAACACAAGCTTATACCGCTTCAGAAAACTTTACACCCACAGCTTCGGGAGAATATTACGTGGCTATCCACGCTTTGGGAGCTAGCGGAGCGGATGCAGGTGGCCTTTTCCTATTTAATACTAATGTGGATGAAGTTCCTCTTGATTGTTCCGTAGCAGCAACAGTTCCATATTTGGAAGATTACAGTAATGGCGACCCTTCTTGCTGGGCTTATGAAAACACAGATGGAATATTACCCGAATGGGCCTATAACGATTCTACAGATATAGATGGTGATGGAACCAACGAATTGTTTTACGGTTTGTTTCCACCCGCCGTGCAATATGAAGAAAAGGACGATTGGGCGTTTTCAAAGAAAATACAAATGGATGCCGGAACACAATATTATGTTTCTGCACTTTACAATGCCATTAATTTAGGAAATGCTACAGCTTTTGAAAGTTTTGAATTGGTAATTACTGATGCCCAAAACTCATCAGCCTCTTTTGTAGAGATATTAGGAACCTATACAGATATTTCACAACAAGGCGTTTTCCCAGGTCAAAACAATGGAAATGATATTTTATCTCAAGCTTATCGTGCTGAAGATCCATTTACGCCAAATATCTCCGGTGAATATTATATAGCTATTCATGCTACTGGAGGTACGGCAAACGATGCTGGAGGATTTGCACTTTTTGAGACTGCTGTAAACTTAGACCCAATCGTTCCAACTTGTACCGCTGCGACAGTGCCTTACACTGAAGACATGAGCAACGGAACTCCGGAGTGTTGGGAATATGAAAATTCAGACAATAACGCGCCTGTTTGGGCTTTCAACGATCAAATAGATATTACTGGTGATGGAAATAACGATCCTTTACTAACAATTATAGCCCCAAATGTAGGAACTCCTTCAAAAGACGATTGGGCATTTACAAGAAAAATTGAATTGGTTGCAGGAACGGAATATCTTATTGAATCAGATTATAATGCACTTAACTTAGGAAACAACATAGCTTCCGAAAATTTTGAACTCGTTATAGCAGATGCGCCAAATTCATCTGCAAATTTCAGTGAAGTTATTGGCACCTATAATGATATTCTACAGCAAGGAACTTTTCCTGGACAAAATAACGGAAACGATTTAAAAAATCAATCTTATATAGCTTCAGAAACATTTACACCTTCAACTTCTGGTGAGTATTATATTGCAATTCACGCAATGGGCGGTTCCGAAGCTGGAGGCTTTTTGTTGTTTAATATGAACGTTTCAGTAAATATTATTCCTTCTGATGGTGAATTAATTCTTATACCTGATTCTGCAGTAACAGGAGTAAATGCAAACGGTTCTGCCGCTGCTGGATATGATAATTCTCAAAACTTTTTGTGGACAGAAGCTAATGGGCTTCAAAATATAGGTGGCCTTCCTCCAGGAAATGGAACTGGCGGCGATGTAGATATGTCCAACAACGGAAATAAAATTGCTGGACCATATTTAAATCCGACAAGTAGCTTAAAAGAAATGGCTATTTATGATGTTCCTACTCAAACTTGGACGCCACTTGGTGGAATTGGCGGACAGAGCGGCGATCAAACCAGTTCCTCTTGGGGAATTTCAGGCGATGGCGAAACAGTTGTTGGTTTGGGATGGTTGCCCACTGGAAGAGGCACATGCCATTTCTTGGACAGAAGCTACAGGTGTAATAGATTTGGGTTCTACAGTAACTGACAGAAGCACAAGAGCCGATGCTGCAAGCGAAGACGGTTCTGTAATAGTGGGGTGGCAGGACAGTGAAAGTGGTTTCCGCCAAGCAGCTATATGGAACAATGGTGTCCAGCAGCTTATTTATTTCCCAACAGGGGAAAGAGCATTAGCTGCAACAGCAATTTCTGATGACGGTATATGGATTGGAGGCGATGGAAGTTCCACGAACAGTTATCAGGCCTATAGATGGAGTGAAACCAATGGTCTCGAAAACCTTGGACCACCTTTACAGGCGGGTTGGAGAGGCGCCACAACTGGACTTTCTGAGGATGGAAGTGTAATTGTTGGATATTATCGTCCACAAGGTCCAGCATTATTTGGAAGTGGTTTCATCTGGACGGAAGCCCTCGGCGTAACAGATTTGAATACTTATGCAACTTCTCTTGGAATTGATACCCAAGGCATTGTTTTGTCACTTCCTTTAAATATTTCAGCAGATGGAACCACTATTGTTGGTGCAGGAAGGGATGGCAACAATCAGCGAGTTGGTTTTATTTTGAAATTAGAACCAACCGTTTTAGGAGTTGAAAATAATTCAACACAGCAGGAATATACTTACTACCCTAACCCAGTTCAGGATGTGCTTCACATAAAATCGTCTGATTCTTTTGAACGTATTATGCTATTCAATATTAACGGACAGCTTATTATAGATAAAGCGGTTTCAGGAACTTCTGAAGAACTAAATGTTTCAGGACTTTCCAGTGGAATATATCTTTTAAAAATTTTAGGAAACAATACCGTGGAAACATTTAAAATTGTAAAGCAATAATTTGGACTTCCCTTTAAATTGTGTTTTTAATGCAAGCCCCTTTTCATTTTTTGGAAAGGGGTTTTATATTATAGAAATCCTGCAAGCCCTTATTATTTAATAAATCATGGAAAAAAAATATAATTCGGTTAACGATAAGTTAACGGGTCATTTTATTTCCTTAACTTTTCCTCTAAACAATACATTTACGCAATGCAATTGAAGTTTAAAGGCTTAGTCGCAATTTCCATTTTCACCCTGATAGCGCTTATCGGCATTCAGGGATACCTTATTTATAATACTTACGAGCTTAAAAAAAAGACGTACACAATCGATGCTCGCAACGCGATTGCGAAAGTTTATCTCACCAAGGAATTGGATTCCGTAATGTGGCTTTACAGAACTGATTTTCTTGAGAATCTGAAAGCTTACGAAACTGGAAGCCTTAAAAAGGAAGCATTGCTTTCTGAACTTCGGAGTAAGACTTCAGAAATAAATCCTGGTTTTCTTCAACTTTTTAATGATGGTTTGGCCAAGGAAGAACAAAAATATAATGTGAAGTTTAAAAAAATTCTCACTTCTGTTGAATTAACTGATTCTTTGGGAGTGACTAATGAAATTTACAATACAGAAACCAACGATACAATAATTCTTTTGGGTGAAGATTTTAGTCAGAAAGAAGCATTGCTTATAAATAACAGTACTTGGCAGGATGATCAAACTCCCATAAAACTCAATTTCAAATCCAGTATTTATATGAATATCACGGATTGGGACGCGATTATGTTGAAAGAACTTTCTGGGTTGCTTATCCTTTCAAGCTTGCTTTTTCTTTTTGTGGTGAGTTTGCTTTATTATTCCATCCAAAATTTGATAAAGCAGAAACGTTTGGCGGAAATTAAAACCGATTTCATCAACAATATTACCCACGAACTGAAAACACCACTTTCCACACTTTCATTAGCAACAAAAACATTAACGAGCGAACACGCCAATGGAAATAAAGAAATTGTGGATAATGCTGTTCAAATTATTGAACGCCAAAATACACGAATTCAAAAACTGATTGACCAAGTTTTGCAAAGCAGTTTGGGCTATCAGGAAATCCAGCTTTCAAAGGAAACATTTAATGGCAGTACTTTTATGAATGGATTGCTGGACGATTATTTACTTTCCATTTCTTCGGAAATAAAACTTCAGAGAAAAATCGACAGCACCGGAATTGCGATTGAAGCGGATAAATTCTATCTGAGCACAGCAATTATAAATCTATTGAACAATTCCATTAAATATGGCGGAAGCGAATTGATTGCCAGTTACGGAATTGATAAAATAGATTCCACACATTTCATTTCCATAAAAGACAACGGCATCGGTATTTCCGCAAAATACCAACGCTTCATTTTTGAGAAATTTTATCGAATTAGCGAAAAAGACACCCACAATTACAAAGGTTTGGGACTTGGGCTTTATTATACAAAACAGATTATAAAAGCGCACGGCGGAAGTATTTCTGTAGCAAGCGAAGCAAACAAGGGTTCAGTATTCACAATTAAAATCCCCATAATATGAAATGCCTAGAAATAATTTTTCTAATTAATAGGATTGGCAAATTGGGCATTCCATCTTCCAATTCATCAAATATTATATACAGATGAAAAATATACTTTTAGCGGAAGATGATTTGGATTTCGGAACGATGCTGAAACAATATTTGGAGCTCAACAAGTTTTCGGTTTCTTGGACAAAGGATGGCAACGAAGGCTTTGAAGTTTTCAAAAATGGAGAATTTGACATTTGTATTTTAGATGTTATGATGCCGATAATGGACGGCTTTTCGCTTGCCGAAAAAATAATAGAAGTAAATCCTGAAATTCCATTTTTATTCCTAACCGCCCGTAAAACAAAGGAAGACCGAATAAAAGGACTGAAGCTTGGTGCAGATGATTATGTTGTAAAACCTTTTGAGGCCGAGGAATTGATTCTTCGCATAAAAAACATAATGAACCGTGCTGATCAGCAAAAAACCGTTCGTGCCGAACTTCCGCAGAATGAGATTATTTCAATTGGGAAATACACTTTTGACGCCACCAATCTGGAATTGAAAATAAACGGCAAAACCCAAAAAATCACCGAAAAAGAAGCACGTCTGCTTTATTATCTCTATTCAAACAGAAACCAATTAATAAAGCGCGAAGATATTTTGCAACAAGTTTGGCAAAAAACGGATTTCTTTTCGGGAAGAAGTATGGACGTATTTGTAACAAGGGTTCGAAAACATCTTCAGGATGATCCCAACATATCAATTGAAAGTGTTCGTGGAATAGGAATGGAATTCAATATAAATCAAAATAAATATTAATCAATTTTTTAAAACAAGTAGCATGAAAACAATTACAAAAGCTTTACTCGTTGCAACAATCTTCCTTTGGGGAGCAATTTGTACTGCTCAAGAGTACTATGGAACAACGACATTTGGAAGTAATTCAATTGAAATACCTTACCGTTCAGCAATGGACAGCCAAGGAAATGTATATTCCGCAGGAATTTATTCCGGGACAATTACAGTGGGTAGTACAAGTATAACTTGGGCTGGTGGAAATGCGGATGGCTTTTTAACAAAATTCGATAACGATGGAAACCCAATTTGGGTAAAAGGTTTTGGTGGACAAGCTGACGATGTCGCTCTAGACGTAGCAATAGATGCAAACGATAACCTTTATATAACCGGATATTTCCAAGGGGCTGGGGCTTTAGCCTTTGATGCCGATCCAGGACCAGGAGTATTTCTTTTAGAACAGCTTTCACCATTCTTGACCCGTGATTGCTTTATTATAAAACTTGACAGCAATGGTGATTTTGTGTGGGCAAAACAAGTGAGTAATCCAGCTGGCTTTGCCAACGAAGATTCAAAAAGCATTGAAGTGGATAGCTCTGGTAATGTTTATATTGGAGGTTCTTATAATTATGCCGATTTTGATCCAGATCCAGTAGCTGAAAATATATTATTTTCAACTGGCGGAGGTAATTCTACAGATGGTTTTCTTCTAAAATTAGATACTGACGGAAATTTTGTTTGGGTAAAAACTTTTGATTCTACTGGCTTGGTTCAAGTAGTGGACATGGAATTTGACACAGATGAAGATTTATTAATTACAGGAAGATTTAGAAATACTGTAGACCTTGATCCAAATGCCGGAAATGCACCATTTACATCAAACGGAAATGATGATATGTTTATGGCAAAACTTTCTTCCGATGGCGACTTCATTTGGGGACAATCCTTTGGTGGTTCTGGCAATGATGCGGTAAGCACTATTAAAAGTCTTCCATCAGGTATCTACGTGGGCGGTGAATTTGTTGGAACAGTAGATTTAGATCCTACTGCGGGCGACAATACTTTTGTATCTGCAGGTTTTTCCGATGCCTTTTTAAGCAAGTTTGATACTGATGGTAACTATGAATATAGTTATGTATTAGGAGGTGATACTACAAATTTTGAAAATTTTTATGATATAAAAGAAGGCGTTAATGGAAATATATATGCAACAGGACAATTTAGCGGAACCACTGATTTTGACAACAGTGCTGCGGAAGCTTTAGTAACTGCCAACGGAATGTCTGATAATTTTTTAATGGAAATTACAACAACAGGTGAGTATCTCAATCATTGGACCATTGGAGGTAATAACATTGAAAATAATCATCAACTGTTTTTCAATAATAACAATGAAATACTTACTATTGGAGGATTCAGAAGCCCAGATGCAGATTTTAATCCTTTTGCAGGGGAAGACATAATCTCAACAACTGGCAATTATGATGCCTTTTTTTCTCGCTATAATGTTTTCAATAATGGGAACGATAGTTGTGAAGGAGCGATTGCTGTTGCTTGTGGCGATGTTATTTCAGGTGAAACTATAAACGATACGGATTCTGGCGGAAATGCAGCAAATGATGAATTCTATTCATTTACAGGAACCGGAACTGCGCAATTGGTAACGGTATCATTATGTTCGGGAACAGATTTTGACACCGTTGTTCGAATTTATGAAGATTGTACACTTGCAAATGAAATAGCCGTAAATGATGACTCTTGTGGACTTCAGTCTGAAGTAACTTTCTTGTCAGATGGTACTTCAACCTATTTTATAATGGTTGAAGGTTTTGGCTCAGCTTCGGGAAATTTTTCAATGGTAGTTAGTTGTGAAGCGCTTGCGGTAAACGACGAATGCGAAAATGCTTTGCCAATTGCTTGTGGCGAAACAGTTACTGGATCTACTGCGAATGCTACTTTTGATGCTTCTGCCCCAGGCTGTGGTGGTGTTGACATTACTGCGCCCGGTGTTTGGTATGAATTTACAGATAACAGTGGTTTGATTACAGATTACACAATTTCACTTTGCAGCGGAACAGATTATGATAGTAAATTGACCGTTTACTCAGGAACTTGTGGTGCTTTGGTTTGTGAAACTGCTAATGATGACGCTTGTGGACTTCAATCTGAAGTATCATTCCAATCTGATGGAAATACCACCTACTACATTTTGGTTCACGGTTTTGGATCGGCAACAGGAAACTTTTCTCTAAATGTTGATTGTACCCCAGTGCCACCACCAAATGATATGATTGTAAATGCTATTGATGTTGACCAACTTGGTTTTCCTTATACAGACATTGCAGTGCCAATGCCTGCCGCTACAATTGAAAATGGAAATCCTAATGGTTGCGATTTAACTGGCGCTAATGGTGTTTGGTATAAATTCACAACGAATGTTGATGGAAATGCAGATGCAACAATAGTATCTCCAGCTGGAGCTAGCTCTGTAACATTTTATACGGCAGATGATGAAAATGCTACGGAAGCAGATTTGACTTTGGTTGACCAAAATTCAAACCAATGCGGACCGGGAACTTCATCTTCAATTTTTACATTAGCAAATCAGACCTATTATGTTTTTGTATTAAATACAGGTGGAATTACAGATATTCAAATAAATACAACAATACTTGGTGTTGAAGACAATATTCTTGATGGCTTTAGTTTTTACCCAAATCCAACAAGTGATGTAGCTAATTTAAAAGCTGCTTCAACAATAGAAAATGCAACGGTTTACAATCTTTTGGGTCAAAAGGTTGTTGAGATGAACAACAGTTCAAACACAATGCAATTAAATGTTTCAAGCCTTTCTACAGGAACTTATATAATGAAAGTTACCGTGAACGGAAAAGTTGGAACTTATAAAATGATTAAGAACTAATTTCTCGTAATTAGATTTAGTTAGTAAGGCAGGCCTGTAATTTTAGGGCCTGCTTTTTTTAATTTATTATTTGTCCAACATTCAAAGAGCCCGGAGAGTCGTCTGCAGGAGGATTCCAAATAAAATCGCCGTATTTATTTCCTGTTCCATTAAGCTGTAGAGAAAAACCAGCTGGGGTTGTAGCATTTGATTCTTCTACTCCAATATCTGTAGAATTTATACCATTAGCTGAACCTGCAGTTGCCATAAATGATCCTTCATAACTCAAAAATTGAATAACTATTCCATTTTTTACAATAGCAATTCCATCTGTATCATTTTGAATAGCTCCTCCCGGTGGAAATGAAACGGCTCCTATCCCCATTGATAGATCAGAAATAATCCCGTTTAATGCTATAGTTCTATAATTAGTACCTGTAGAGCCACTATATAATTCAAGGGAATAAACCGATAAGTCTGTTCCGGCCGGTCCTGCAATTTCGATAAATTCATTTACATCTACTCCTATATTATCATAATGAAATTCATTGATCCAGATTTCCGGCTCTGGAATGGTTAGGCAGATAATATCAATCCAAACTCCACCATCCCAAATTTGAAGGCAGCTTTCGCCATTTCCATTATTCATAACAAAAATCAGTAATCCAGCTTCCGAAATATTCGGTGTTATTGTATTTCTGGCGGGAATATTTGGTACCCTCGGCGGCATAAAACCTTTGTAAGTATTGCCTCCATCAGAAGTACTACTCACTTCAAGCATTGAAGATTCAGTGGGATTTACAGTTCCAATCCCCACTTGGCTAAACAAATTTCCCATTGTAAAGCCAACACAAAGTAATAAGATAATTTTTTTCATAACTATGAGATTTAATCATAGCTAATAGGCAAATTCATAAAAAAATTAGATAGGGCACTTATTGCCGGGGAGAAGTAATAATCTAATTTAATGAATTATTGTGTTTTCTTAAAACAGTAATGTGTTAAAAATTAAATATTTGAGAAAAATTATGAATCCAAATCAAATGTTTCGGAAGGATTTTCCTGTGGTTCGTAATTTAGCATGCCTTCACCATCAGCGATTATAGTACATACTGTAGCGTCTCCCGTAACATTCACAACGGTTCTAAACATATCTAAAATTCTATCCACAGGGAAAATTATTGCAATCCAGGCTGGATTTAAACCAACGGATTCCAATACTATTATTAACATCACCAAACCTGCGCTAGGCACTGCCGCTGAACCAATTGACGCCAAAGTTGCGGTAAGCACAATTGTTAGTTGTTGCCCTAAGGTAAGATCAATCATATGCAATTGCGCAAGAAAAACAACAGCAACCGCTTGATACAAGCAGGTTCCATCCATATTTACTGTAGCGCCTATGGGCAATACAAAGCTTGTTATCTTTTTATCAACGCCTAAGTTTTCCTCTACACATTCCATAGTTACTGGCAATGTTGCGGCACTACTTGATGTGGAAAATGCCAAGGTTTGTGCTGGCGCCATTGCCTTAAAAAATCCTTTGTAAGGAATTTTCTTTACAAAAAGCTTCATTAGAATAGGATAAACAATAAAAATCATCAACATCAATCCTATAAAAACAGTCAGTGAATACCAACTCAATCCTTTAAAAATTTCATATACTTTTCCTATATCATCACCAGCCATTTTGCTGACAACGCCTGCCAATAAAGCAAATACGAAGAAAGGAGCTGCTTGCATTACCAAGTCTACCATTTTTAGAAAAACTTCCATCGCGCTATCCATAAAGGCTACTACGGGTTGCGATTTTTCATTTGGGATCAATAGCAAACAAACACCGAAAAATATTCCGAAGAAAATAATTTGAAGCATCAAACCATTATTGGTTAATGAAAAGAAAAAGTTTTCCGGAACCAAATCAACCAATGGCTGAAGCGGGCTCGTATCTTTTACCTTCTCCACTGTTTGCATTTTTTCTGTTACGGATGCATCCCTTAGCTCCCCTTTTGAAAGATCAGTAATTTTTTGCGCGCGTTCAAAAAATGCTGGGTCCTGCAAATAATTTATTCCATCTTTTATTTGATAACCTTCCGAAGCTGCCCAAATTTCATAACTTATTCTATTATCAATTCTACTTTGCTCATCTATAAGTTTACCCGGTTTAATAGCATTTACAAGCGCTAAACCCAATCCCACTGCAAAAAGTGTTGTAATTAAATATGCCAAAAGGGTCTTCCCTCCCATTCTTCCCAAACTTGAAGGATCGCCAATATTTGCAACACCACTAATGATGGAAACCAAAACCAGCGGAACCGCAATTAATTTTAATAAATTGATAAAAATAGTCCCAAACGGCGCGATCCAATTTATGGTGAATTCACTCCATCCCAATTGGCTGGAAAGCAAGGCCCAAATTATTCCTAAAACCAATCCAATGATTATTTTCCAGTGTAGCGCGAGTTTTTTCATAATTTTTCCCGCGAAGGCGGGAATCTTTTTAATTAATTCCTGGGTTATACTTTAAAAATTACAATTTAGAAACTTTATCCATCAACCAAAAATCTGCCAAGACCAATGCTGCCATAGCTTCAACAATAGGCACCGCTCTTGGGACTACGCAAGGGTCATGTCTTCCTTTCCCCTCAGCTTCAGCTTTATTGCCTTTGCTGTCGATGGTATTCTGTTTTTGCATAATGGTCGCAACAGGCTTGAAAGCAACTTTAAAATAAATATCCTGCCCATTGCTAATTCCGCCTTGGATTCCGCCGCTGTGATTTGTTTTTGTGCTTCCGTCTTGGTTAAATAAATCGTTATGTTCGCTGCCTTTCATTCTGGTTCCGGCAAATCCACTTCCATATTCGAAGCCTTTAACGGCGTTTATTGAAAGCATTGCCTTGCCAAGTTCGGCATGTAATTTGTCGAAAACAGGTTCGCCCAAGCCAATTGGCACATTTTGGATAACACAGCTCACCGTTCCGCCAATGGTATCGCCTTCCTTTCGAATTGACTTAATGTAATCCTCCATTTTCACGGCCATATCAGCATCAGCGCAACGAACGGGATTTTTTTCAATTTCTGAGAAGTCTAATTCTGAATAATGCTTTTTAAGCTCCATTTCACCCACGGAAGTAACGTAGGCAGTAATTTTTATATCCTTCAACAATTGTTTTGCGATAGCTCCGGCCACAACCCTGCTTGCAGTTTCGCGGGCGGAAAGAGCGGCCGCCACCTCGAAAATCGCGAATTCCATATTTTTTATCATACGTGAAATCGGCGTGGGAAGGCCTGTAAATGTCTTCAATATGACTGTAATCCTTACTTTTTTGATTTGTATTTTCAATTATGAAACCAATGGGAGTTCCCGTTGTTTTTCCCTCAAATATACCGGAAAGAAACTTTACTTCATCATCCTCCTTTCGTTGGGTAACAATAGCAGACTGCCCAGGTTTTCTCCGTTGCATTTCAATATTTATTGCCTCGAAATCAAGTGAAATTCCTGCGGGACAACCGTCAATAATCCCGCCGATTGCAGAACCGTGCGATTCTCCAAATGTTGTAAGCTTATAAATTTTTCCGAAGGAATTGCCAGCCATAAAGTGGTTTTCAACAAATGTAAACTTTCGAAATCAATAATTCAAGGTTCAAAATTCAAAAATTAAAGATTATGGTTTCAAAACTTAATCAAGATTTCAAAAGCGCATTTTTAAGAATAGTTACGGGATGCTGCGCTTTAAGTCCCGTTCCATCAAAAATTTGATGTCGGCAACTAGTTCCATTTGCTGAAATAATTGTTGTTTCCGTAGTTTTTCTGATAGCTGGAAAAAGTTTGAGCTCCCCTATTTTCATACTTACATCGTAATGCTCTTTTTCATATCCAAAACTTCCCGCCATTCCGCAGCAACCGGATGCAATTATGGTTGGTTTGTAATTTTTGGGAAGGTTTAAAATATCAAAAGTCACTTTTTGGTTGCTCAAAGATTTTTGGTGGCAATGGGCATGAATTTTAATTTGCTGTTCTTCGGAAGTGAACTGGGCTGCGGAAATGTTTCCATTTTGAATTTCAGCAGCAAGAAATTCCTCTATCAAAAAAGTATGTTTTGAAATATTCTCAGCAGCAGTTTTATCGTCAGCTAATCGCAAATATTCATCCCGAAAAGAAAGTATTGCAGAGGGTTCAATGCCAATCAAAGGCACATTTTCAGAAACTTTATCTTTTAAAAAAGCGATATTTTTATTGGCTTCAATTTTTGCTTCCTCTAAAAAACCTTTTGAAATCAATGCGCGTCCGCTATCTAAAGTATCAATTACTGTAATTTTATATCCCAATCCAATTAAAAGCAAGAAAGAATCCAATGCAATTTCAGCATCCAAATAATTGCTGAATTCATCTATAAATAACAGTGCGCTTTTATGAATTTTCTTTTCAACTGAATAGGCTGTAATATTTTGATTTTCTTTACTTTGAATTAATTTACTAAAACTTTTAATCGAATTTTTTGGCAATGAGCGATTTTGATGAACACCTCCTAAATTTTTAATAAATTTTGAAGTTAAATTGTTGGTGAAAAACCAATTGGAAATCTTTGGAAATTGTGAAGCTTTTTTACTGAGTTTCGTGCTTTTTCCAAATAATTTATTCGAAAATGAAACTCCATTTACTTTATTAAATTGATATAGAAATTCAGCTTTTGCAGTGCTTATATCCACATTGCTTGGGCATTCACTGGCGCAGGCTTTGCAGCTTATACACAGGTCAAAAACTTCCTTTAATTCTTTTGAGTTGAATTTATTTACAGCATCGTTATTCGTCAAAACTTCCCGCAAAACGTTTGCTCGCGCACGGGTTGTGTCTTTTTCATTTTTTGTGGCGTGATAACTGGGGCACATCGATCCCGCTGCATTTCCGGTTTTTCGGCAATCGCCGCTGCCATTGCATTTTTCAGCGAGACGAAGAATTCCTTCCGAATCAGTGAAATCTAATATTGTGTTTATAATGGGTTCCGCTCTATCTACTTTGTAACGAAGCGATTCATCCATTTTAAAAGCATCCACAATTTTCCCTGGATTGAAAATATTTTGAGGATCGAAAGCAAGTTTTATTCGCTTTAAAAGCTCGTAATTTTTATTGCCAATCATCAAAGGAATAAACTCCGCCCGAACAATTCCATCGCCGTGTTCCCCAGAAAATGAGCCTTTGTATTTTTTACAAAGCATCGAAACTGCTGTTGTAATTTTCCTAAAATACTCAACCCCTTCATTTTCCTTTAAATTGAGAATGGGCCGCAAATGCAGCTCCCCTGCTCCTGCGTGGGCATAATAAACGGCATCTTGATCGAAACTTTTCATCAATGCGGAAAACTCCTTTATATATGCGGGCAAATCTTCCAGCGCAACGGCGGTGTCTTCAATACACGCAACCGCTTTTTTATCGCCGACCATATTTCCCAACAATCCCAAACCTGCTTTTCGAAGTTCGAGAGCCATTTCAATTTCTTCACCTCTTAAAACTGGATTGTGGTAGCTGTAGTTCGAAATTTTTAATGAATTGAGTAGTGCTTCGGTTTGACTCTCCAAATCTTCTTCTGAATTGCTTTTAAGCTCCAATAAAAGAATGGCTTTCGGATTTCCCTCCACAAAAAAGCGATACGGCTCGTAGGTTTTGTTCTTTTTGGTACAGTCCAAAATCACGTTATCCATCATTTCGCAGGTATGCAAATTATGCTGCATTGCTATAACTACGTCATTTAAACAAGCTTCCAAGTTTTCATAATGCGTTGCCACCATCGCTGTGTATTTTGGCGGTAATAAATCTAGTTGCAAGGTGATTTCTGTAGTAAATGCAAGGGTTCCCTCACTTCCGCAAAGCAAGGAACACAAATTTATTTCAGTATTAAATTCACTAAAAACCGATGTATTCAGCAAACTATCTACCGCATAACCTGTGTTTCTTCGGTGTATCTCTGGTTTTGGAAATTCCTTCCAAATTTCATTTTGAGTTTCTTCGGAAATTAATTCGTCATAAATCGTTTTATAAATTTTTCCTTCAAATGAATTCAACTCAATTTTTTTCAAAAATTCGATTTTTGAAAGCAATTCAAATACAACTTCTTCCCCATTGGAAAGAATTGTTTTGAGTTTTAAAACCTTATCGCGCGTAACGCCATATTGTATTGAAGTGGTTCCGCTACTATTGTTGCCAACCATTCCGCCAATCATACAACGGTTACTGGTTGAAGTGTTTGGACCAAAAAAAAGTCCAAAAGGTTTTAAATATGTGTTTAATTCATCTCTAATCACTCCAGGCTGTAGCGTAACAGTTCTATTTTCAGCATCGACCGAAATTATTTTCGTAAAATGTTTTGAAACATCTACCACAATTCCTTCGCCAACGCATTGTCCCGCCAAAGAAGTTCCAGCAGTTCTGGGTATTAATGATGTTTTATTTTTTGAGGCAAAATCAATTAATTGTTTAATTGCTTCATCGTTTTCTGGATATGCAACCGCGAGGGGAATTTTTCTATATACGGAAGCGTCAGTTGCGTACAAGGACGTATGCAACGAATCAGTAAAAAATTCACCTTTAAAAATTTTCGCAAGATCTTGTAGTTCTTTTTTCATAGCTGGTGTGTAAATGTAAAAAACTTCCTTAACAAAACTTTGTAAAATTCGGGTTTGGCATTGGCATGGCATTAACTATTGCCGTAGTTAAATTAACCTATTTTTACAGCGTTATAACTAAAACAAAAATTATGAAAAAATCAATTTTAATTATTCTTGTTATTGTCGGTTTAGGATGGCAAGCTTCAGCACAGGAAATTTCAAAAAATGCAATTGGTATTCGTTTAAGTGAAAGCGATGGCTTTGGACCGGAAGTGAATTACCAACGCGCAGTGGGTGATGACAATCGTTTGGAACTTGGTTTGGCTTTTCACAGTAGACGCAATTGGGACGCCGTTAAATTCACCGGGATATACCAGTGGGTTTGGAATATAGATGGTGGTTTCAATTGGTATGCAGGGCCTGGCGCGGGTGCTGGATTTGTGAGCTATGACAGGTACGATAATGATGATGACGATTTTGACAGAGACAGTGATGCTTTCGCCTTTTTAACCGGTGATGTGGGTATTGAATATAATTTCGATTTCCCTCTTTTGGTTTCATTTGACTTTAGACCACAAATAAATTTAGGATATAGAGATGATGTATCCTTTGATGTGGGATTATCGGCTAGATACCAATTTTAAAAAACAAAATATTTTAGATAGAAAAAAAAGCCCCGATTTGGGGCTTTTATTATTTAAGAAATTATAATTTATACTAAGAGTGCTTTATTTTTAATTGCTTCCTCATATAAGTTTTCATACAAAGGCACAATCTTTTTAGTATCATAAATCATTGCGGCTTCTATGGCTTGCTTTTTAAATTTTGTGAGGGATTCATCCGAAGAAATTATTTTTAAAGCATTCTCTGCCATTTCATCTACATTACCCACATCACTTAAAAAACCGCTTATCCCGTGAATATTTACCTCTGGTAAACCACCCGTGTTACTTGAAATAACGGGAACTCCCATAGACATGGCTTCAAGTGCTGCAAGACCAAAGCTCTCTTTCTCAGAAGGAAGGATGAAAAGATCAGAAAAGCACAAAATTTTATCAACCTCGTTACTGTTGCCTAAGAAAATCACTTTGTGCTCAATTCCTTTTTTGGCGCATAACAATTCACACGCCTCTCTTTCCGGACCTTCACCAACAATAATTAATTTGGAAGGTATTTTCTTTTGAATGCGATCAAAAACCTCAATAACATCTTTTACCCTTTTTACCTCCCGAAGATTGCTGACGTGTGTTATAATTCTTTCATCCCGCTCTGCCATCATATCGCGTTGGCAATCGGTAAATGGATTAATTTTTTTTGGAATATCAATAAAATTTGGAACTACGTGAATTTCCTTTGTAATATCGAAAAGACGCAATGTATCGTCTTTCAAACTTTGTGAAACTGAAGTTACCACATCGCTGTTGTTGATGCTGAAAGTAACAGCTGGCTTATAAAATGGATGATTACCAACCAATGTAATATCAGTCCCGTGAAGGGTTGTTACCATTGGAATATGAATATTTTCCTCGGCAAGCATTTTTTTCGCCATATAACCAGCATATGCGTGCGGAATTGCATAATGAACGTGCAGCACTTCAATTTTATGAAGTTTCACCATATCTACCAATTTACTGGAAAGCGCCAGTTCATAAGGCTGATAATGAAAAAGAGGATAATCGGGAACTGAAACTTCGTGAAAATGTATGTTTTTTGAAAGCAATTCAAGCCTTACTGGCTGCTTGTATGTTATAAAGTGAACCTCGTGTCCTTTCTCGGCAAGCGCCAAACCTAATTCTGTGGCTACTACCCCACTTCCTCCGAAAGTTGGATAACAAACTATTCCTATTTTCATTTTATAAGTTTCAAGTTCAAAGTTTCAAGTTTCAAGTTTTCAGAATAATTCTAAAATTAATAATCGATTGCTTCATAAATTGCTTCCTGAATTTTACTTCTCAAATCGCTCTGTATCAATTTTCGGTTTTCGGCATCCGGGAAAGTTCTGTTCGATAAAAATACGTAAACAATTTCCTGTTCTGGGTCTGCCCAAGCAAAAGTTCCCGTAAAACCACTATGTCCAAAACTCGTCATAGAAACACAGCCACAAGTTGGCCCTGAATTTCCCAGTTGTGGTTTATCGAAACCTACGCCTCGTCGCACGCCTTTTGTACAGTAATAACAAGTATTGAAAAGTTCCATTGTTTCAGGTTTAAAATAGCGCTTTCCGCCGTAAAAACCTTCCCATAAATACATCTGCATTATTTTGGCAACATCGTTTGAATTGCTAAACAAACCTGCGTGACCACTTACGCCGCCAAGCATTGCTGCGCCTTGGTCGTGCACATAACCCTGAACTTTCTGCTTTCGAAATATATTATCCTGCTCTGTTGGTGGAATGTTATTTTTCGAGAATTTTGACAATGGATTATAACCAGTAAAATTTGCGCCAAGAGATTCATAAATATTTTCCTGCACAATTAATTCCATTGGCTTGCCATATTTTCTTTCGAAATACTGTTTCAAAATATAATATGGGAGGTCGCTATATTTATATTCCAATTTTGAATTCAAGTCACTTTCGCGGATATCCTTAAAAATGGTATCCATATAATCACGGCGCATATATAGATTTTCGGCTACTTCTACATTGAAATCCTTTCCAGGAATATCTGAGTAATATTCTGAAGAAACCCCAGTTTTTTCTTTATTATAAGTATGGCGGTAAAATGGAATCCAAGGGTTTAGACGCGCATAATGCGAAAGCATTTCCTTTAGGGTAATATTGGCTTTGTTTGAATTTTTATACTCCGGAAGCATATCCGAAAGTTTGGTATTTAGGCTTAATTCATCTTTATCAACCAATTGCATTACCAATGGCAGACTTCCAAGAATTTTTGTAAGCGAAGCTAGATCATAAACACTACTATCTCGCACTTCAATAGCGTTATCGTATTCGTGAAACCCAAAATTTTTCTGATAAATAATCTTTCCTTTTCGCGCAACTAAAATTTGTGCCCCAGGATACATTCCCTGTTTAACTCCCAAATTTGCAAGGGAGTCAATCTTTTTCAGTTTATAGCTGTTTACCCCAACACTTTCTGGGGTTCCGTATTGAAGTCTTTTTAATGATTTCGTTTTTAAGTTGGTGTTAAGTGGGAATTTTTCTCCCAAAGAAACCGGCAATTTACCTTTCGCTTCCCGAGCACCAAAAATTAATTGTGCCGAAAGCTGCTGTGCGATTTTACTGTTTTGATAAGACATAATAATCCCCTCAAAATTGGCAGTACTTTTAAGATCGTTCATTGCGTAGGGTATTGCAAAAACATCCAATATTACTGTATTTGTTCGCGCTATTTCGTAAAGCCAAACGAGTTCGTTTTCACTGAATTCAAATCTCTTCCAAGGCGTATCGTTTGATTTGTGAAAACCGATAATTACATAATTGTAATCTTTCAATTGCGTTATATAATCGTCTAAACTGTTTGCCTTTACCCAAGTTACATTTCCGTATTTTTTCAGTTCATTTAAAAACATTTCACCGGAATCATCCCCAAAATTCACATATGCAATCTTTTTCTTTTGAATATCTTTTATAGGAAGAATGGCCAAATCGTTTTTGATAACCGTAAGCGCATTATCGATTGCCTCTTCATAAAGTGCATCGTCATTCACTGAATTCAAATCTTCAACCAAATAAGCTGTTTTTACAGGCTTGTAATTATTTAATCCCACTTTGTATTTGGCGTACAGAATTTTCTTTACTGAATTTGATAATCGCTTTTCAGTTATAACACCTTCATTAAATGAATTAATAAGGAATTCCATAGCCTTTGGAATGTCTTCGGAAATTAAAAGAATATCGTTCCCAGCTAAAAATGCAACCAATTCAATTTCACCAGGTTTTTTAAAATTTGAAGCGCCTTTCATATTAAGGGCATCCGTAAAAATAAGCCCGTTGAAGCCCATTTCATTTTTCAAAAGATCTGTTACCACTTTCGTGGAAAGAGATGAAGGGTAATTAGATTGAGGCTCTAAAGCTGGTACATTTAAGTGCGCAACCATCACGCTGTTTAAACCCTCGTTTATCAATCTTTTGTATGGGTATAATTCCAAAGTATCCAAACGTTCCCTTGAAAAATCAATTGTTGGTAAGGATTTATGGCTGTCAGTATCGGTATCGCCGTGACCGGGGAAATGTTTTGCGCTTCCCAAAACGCCTGCACTTTGCATTCCTTTCATAAATGCGAGCGCTTTTTCGGTAACATTTTCTTTGTCTTCCCCGAAAGAACGATTTCCAATGATTGGGTTTTTTGGATTTATATTTATATCAACGACTGGAGCGAAATTTATGTGTACGCCTAATCTTTTGGAATGTTCACCAATTCGTTTGCCTACTTTTTCAACAATTTTATTGTCGGTGATTGCGCCCAAAGTCATATTCCACGGAAAAGCGTACGTTGAATCGAGTCGCATTGCTAATCCCCATTCAGCATCCATTCCAATCATTAATGGCACTTTTGCGAGATCTTGGAATTCGTTATTCAACTTTGCTTGGCGAATGGCCCACCTTTACTGAATATGACACCACCCAAATGGTAATTGGTGATTAAATCTTTTATTTTATCGGTTTTTGCTTTTGGATCGCTACTAAAAATATCGGCCATAAAAAGTTGTCCGAATTTTTGTTCCAAAGTCATATTGTCATAAATACTATCGACCCATTTTTTTTGATTTTTAAAATCGTTTTTTACAATTAATGGATTTTTATCTTGCGAGAATGCAGGAAAACATAGAAAAATAAGGATACTGGCGAACAGGAATTTCTTCATAAATGTATAGTTCATATTATGATAAAAATCTATTGTGCCAACTTTCGTGAGCGGGTACTTCCCAATTTTCAAGGTATTCCAATTTTGTATTTACGAGATTGTTGAAGACAACTGTATTTTTTGAAACAGATTTTTCCTTCGCCATTTTTCTGAAATCAGCTAAAGGTTTGTACGCAATATAATCACCCGAATAAAATGTAACATTCATTTTATCGAGCAAATCCACATTATATTTTTCCTGAAGCGATTGTATGAAGTGTACCGAAGCATCAATACTACAGCCAGAAGCCGAAGCGCTTGCCTGATTAACGCCAAGAACTATAAAGCGGTTGTATTTTACTTCAACGCCAGCCTCAAGCTCGGCGCCGTGCGCGGTCCATTTGGTTAAAAAATCTTCTGTGTTTTCGGTAATTTCAGCAACTTCTTCGTCACTTAATTTTCTATCAGCCTGATAGATCCATATTCTGGAATCATCTGGCAAGTTTTTAAAATCTGTCAGCATTTTCAATTAATCTTATTGTTTCATCCAAAGTGTCAATTTTGACTTTGCTCAAAGAACTTAAAATGAAAACAATTTTGGGTTTTTATAAATCTTCTGCATTTGCAATCATTTCTGCAACATCCAATACTTGAACGTCGCTTTCTTGATGCTTAGCTTTAACGCCATCAGTCAACATTGTATTGCAGAAAGGACAACCAGCTGCGATAATTTTTGGTGCGGTTTCTAAAGCTTCTTCGGTACGCTCCACATTTATATCTTTATTTCCAGCTTCCGGTTCCTTAAACATTTGCGCTCCACCAGCGCCACAACAAAGTCCACGGGTTTTGCAGCGTTTCATTTCAACCAACTCAACTTCCAATTTTTGTAACAATTTACGCGGAGCTTCGTATTCGCCATTTGCTCTTCCCAAATAACATGAAATCGTGGAATGTGATTCTTTTTCCTTTGAATTTTCCACCTTCAACTTTCAATCTTCCTTCATCCATCAACGATTTTAAAAATTGGGTGTGATGCACAACCTCATAGTTTCCGCCAAGTCCGGGATATTCATTTTTAATTGTATTGAAACAATGCGGGCAAGCGGTTACAATTTTTTTTATATCGTAGGCATTCAAAACTTCAATATTCGTCATCGCCTGCATTTGGAAAAGAAACTCGTTTCCTGCTCTTTTAGCGGGATCGCCTGTGCAGCTTTCCTCAGTTCCTAAAACTGCAAAATCTATGTTTGCTTTGTTGAGTAATTTCACAAAGGCTTTGGTTATTTTTTTTGCGCGGTCGTCAAAACTCCCAGCACAACCTACCCAAAATAAAACTTCTGGACTTTTTCCTGCCGCCATATATTCGGCCATTGTTGGGACTTTTATTGGTTCACTCATTTCTTATTGTTTCAAGTTAAAACCCTTCGACTGCGCTCAGGGTGACATTGTAATTTAATCTTCAAATACTTCTATCGTTACATTTTTCTCAACCAAATCTGTAAATTTTCCGTTGTATCGCGTTGCTTTTACTAAATGGTTGTCAATCCAATGATAATTACCGCCGCGGGGTTTTCCCATCAACATACTGTGATATTTGAAGCCATGTTTATTAAGCCAAGTTTCTGTTACCTCTCGGTGCGCTTCGGTTCGTGATGTGAAAAAACAAATGATATGTCCTTCATCATACCATTTATTCAACGTTTTCAAAGCATCCGGAAAAGGCAAACAAGTAGCCATCCTTTCCGGCTCTTCATTGGGAATATCATCCGTAATAGTTCCATCAATATCAATCAAATAGTTTTTTATCCCTTCGGGCAATATCGGGCTCACGTGTTCCCCGTTTTCCAACTTTTTGTTCAATATTTTTTCTACTTCCTCTTTCTTCATTTCATTAAAATTACAATTCACTTAAGTGAATTAATTTTCATCTTTCCAATTCAATCTGTCCATTTGATTGTAAGGCCATGGCGCGCCATTGTTTTCAATATTCGTCATTGCACCGTTCAATTCCATTGGCGCTGCAGATTGTTCCATTACCAAATATTGGCGCATATCCATAATAATACTCAGCGGGTCAATACTCACCGGACAAGCCTCCACACAAGCATTGCAAGTTGTGCACGCCCAAATTTCTTCACGGGTAATATAATCGTCCAACAATTGTTTTCCGTCGGATACAAATTCACCGTTTTTGGTGATGTTATTCCCAATTTCCTCCAAACGGTCGCGGGTGTCCATCATTATTTTCCGTGGCGAAAGTTTTTTACCAGTAATATTTGCGGGACATTCACTTGTGCAACGGCCACATTCAGTACAGGTATATGCATTCAGCAATTGAATCCTGTTCAAATCCATCACATCACTGGCGCCAAATTTTGCAGGTGCTTCGGCTGCATTTTCAGCTGGAGCGGCAAAAGGATCAACGTTGGGATCCATCATCATTTTCACTTCGTTTGTAACCGAATCCAAATTTTTGAATTTCCCTTTGGGAACCACTTTTCCGAAGTAAACATTCGGGAAAGCCAATATTATATGTAGATGTTTTGAAAAATATAAATAGTTTAAGAAAACAAGAATTCCAAAAATATGAAGCCACCAAGCACCGCGCTCAATAAAAATTAGCGTTCCTTCGGAAACACCATTAAAAAGTGGGGCAATAAATTGACTTATAGGAAATGATCCAGCCTGAGCGTAATGTGCAGCTCCCATTGATTGTAATTGTTGGTCGGCAGCATTCATGGTTAAGAATAAAATCATCAAAACCATTTCGAAATAGAGTATGAAATTTCCATCATTCTTTGGCCAACCTTTCATTTCGTTTGCCCAAAAACGTTTTAGTTTTTGGATATTTCTTCGGGTCCAAAAAAGAATTACACCTATTAAAACTAGGAATGCAAGTATTTCAAAGGAAGCAATTAAAAAGTTGTAAAGTCCCGTTGGAAGAATTGTGGAAAGCACTCTGTGTGTCCCGAAAATACCGTCGATAATAATTTCCAATACTTCAATATTGATAATTACAAACCCAATATAAACGAAGAGGTGCAGCAATCCTGGAATAGGACGGACTATCATCTTTGATTGCCCCAATGCAATTCGAACTACATTACTCCATCTTTGCGGAACATTATCGGAAGCATCAACTTCCTGCCCCAATTTTATATTGCGAATAATCTTGCGGATGTTGATTGTAAAATAACCAATTCCCGCCGCCAAGGCGATTGTAAAAAGTATATTCGGAATGTACTGCATGTTTTATTGGTCTGGGCTATCTGGCGTTACGTATTCTTTTTGTTTTTTTCCAAAAACGGAAATATGTACGTAGCGTTTCGGGTTGAGTTTAACGTCTTGTAGAAGTTGTTCCAATTGTCTGGATGCGCCTTCCAAATTTTCATATAACTTGTCGTCATTCAGCAGTTTCCCAATCGAGCCTTCTCCGTTATCCACACCAGATACAATTTTATTCATTTTATCAACAACATCCTGCAAATCAGTTACCAATTTTCCTGTTTCCAATTGCGACAAAGAATCTGTCAACCTACCTAAATTGTTTGCTGTTTTATCTAAATTGGTAAAGGTATTATCTAGCTTTCCAGTATTGTTTGAAAGAATTTGGTTCAAGTTTTCTGAAACGCCGGAAAAGGAGTTCAAGGTATTATTAAGATTTTCTATTGCATTTTTTAAATTATCTCTAGTCCGTTCATCAACAATATCAGTAAAGTTTAGAAGAAGTGTATCTACAACTGAAAGGGTATTGTTAACTTTTTTCTCCAATGGCCCAAAACTTTAGTCACCGCTGTTAACATTCCATCTTCGGTTTCACCACGTAATGTATCGCCGCTTTTGGCTAAATTGCTTGCATCATATTCTGGAAAAACACCTAATGATTTTCCGCCAATAAGTCCTGCGCTATATATTCGAACAATACTGCTTCGTGAGAAATCAAAATCTTCCTCAACGGTAAATTTTACGATTAATCCTCCTTCGTTATTGGCAAAATTTATATCAAGAATTTTACCTACTATAAGTCCGTTTATGGTTACTGGAGCGGCTTTGGATAAGCCTTCAACGTTTTCATATTTTACAAAAAATTCACGGTTTTTGTCGAGCAGGTTAGTTCCTTTTAAAAAACTGTAGCCGAAAATCAACAATAATATGGCGCCAATGGCGAGAATTCCGGTTTTTACTTCTTTGGATAGTCTCAAGTTTATAATTTTAGATTATGTACAAATTTAAGTGATAAATATAAAGAAAGCACGCTAATTGGCTTTCGATTTTAACACTTCCGGTACATTAACTTTTTTGCCTTTTTTAAATGCTACAATGTATGCGGAAGGATATCCCTTTTGCTGAACAAAGGTTTTCATCACTTGTATTTTATTGTAATCGGAGGTTTCCCCATAATAATATTTGAAAAGCTTATCTTCCTTTTCACGGGCAACATTTTTGAGTCCTTGAAAATTACTCGGTTTTGTATCCAATTTTTTGCCAGTTGCAGCTAATTGTACTCTGAAGGTTACTCCTTCATAAATGTCTTCTTTAGTAGATTCGATTACCTTCTCGACCTGTATTTTTTCAATTTCGGGATCCTTTATTTTTTCAGTGGTAATACTTATACTTTTAATGTAGCTTATTATTGCGTTTCCAATTTCGCGAGCCATTTCAGCTTGCCCCTTTGCAGAATGAAGATATTCACCTTCAGCTTTGTTTGTCAAAAACCCCATTTCTATTAAAACACTTGGCATATAGGTGTTGTGAAGTACCCAAAATCCAGCTTGTTTTACACTGCGGTCTTTACGTTTCAAATTATTGATCATATTATTTTGAACCAAACTTGCTAATAAAATGCTTTGGTCTAAATATTCTTCCATTACAAGGGTCATCCCAATTAATGATTCGGGCGCGTTTGGGTCAAAGTTGCCGTACTTTTCCTGATAATTATCCTCCAAATAAATTACTTCATTTTCCTTTTTAGCAACTTCAAAGTTGGCTTGACTTTTATGAAGACCCAAAACAAAAGTCTCAGCACCATACGCTTCAGATTTGTGCGCATTGCAGTGAACCGATACAAAAAGATCGGCATCTGCCCTATTTGCTATTGCCGCACGTTCGCGCAATTCAATAAAAACATCAGATTTGCGGGTGTAAATTACTCTTACGTTTGGAAGTTTTTCAAGTTCAGCCCCAACTTTCAAGACAACGTTTAAAGATATTTCTGATTCCTTATATCCATTTCCTTTGTTTCCGTGATCGTGCCCACCGTGGCCGGCATCCAAAACCACAACAAATGTTTTTATAGGGTTTTCAGCCGCTAAAGCGGAAAAGGAAAAGAATGAAATACTTATTATTAATACGAAAGAAGAAAAGATTTTCGTTTGCATATACCTTTTAACGATTGATATTATTGATTATTATTTTTAAAAAGATTTAAGAATCAAGACCGCTTCGCTGCGAGATTAAAGACTGATTCGAATTTTAAACCTAACAGATAGAACACTAATAAACTAACTTACTTGCTGTTTCCCGCTGATTTTGATTGCCTTAAATCCCGTTTTATGATTCTTTTAAAAAATTCATTTAAAAAAACGTACCCGAAAAAATATGTTTATTTTTGACCGTTTCAAATACTGAGCCAAATCTACAAAATAATAGCATCGTAGCATTGCAGACTAACAGGCATTACTTAACAATCTTCTTAACATTCCTGCTCCTTTGCAGCGCAAATTTGCATGCGCAAGACATTCCGCCGAAGAACGAAACAAATATTCCAAAGACAACTGAAAACGATACTGTTTCAGTAAACCTAAAACCTATAGTTGAGGAAATAAACGAACAGGCACTGGACACCGTAAAAACCGATTCCGTAAAACCTCCCAAAGAAACGTTGACCGATGTGGTTGAATATTACGGGGAAGATTATGTTTTGCTGAACCGAAAGGAAAACAAGGTATATATGTACAACAAGGCTTTTATCATTTATGGTGATATGCGTATTGATGCTGGGCTTATAATCCTTGATTATAACAAAAACGAAGTTTCCGCCAAAGGAATTGACAGTGCGGGTGTTTATAGCCAACGCCCAATTTTTGTCCAGGCTACCAATCGTGTGGAACCTGATTCCATTCGGTATAATTTTGATTCTGAAAAAGCACTCGTTTACAACAGCCGGACGGAACAAAACGGTTTCAATGTAATTGCAGAAGTAACCAAAAAAGTAAACGACTCCGTAGTATATCTTCGGAATGTGAAGTTTACTACTTCAAAAAATATTGAAGATCCCGAATATTACTTTTACACCCGAAAGGCAAAGTTTGTTCCCAAAAAGAAAATTGTAACCGGACTTACAAACATGTACATTGCTGATGTGCCAACGCCCATTGGCCTACCATTTGCCTATTTTCCGTTAACGGAAGATCGCACTTCAGGTTTTCTTCTTCCTTCCTTCGGAGAAAATAATAACCGTGGTTTCTTCTTTCAAAATGGGGGGTATTATTTTGCAATCAATGAT
The DNA here is from genome assembly GCA_963716065.1 of uncultured Flavobacteriaceae bacterium. Lineage (GTDB taxonomy): Bacteria > Bacteroidota > Bacteroidia > Flavobacteriales > Flavobacteriaceae > Aequorivita. Next base: position 128,497 of record OY970287.1, on the reverse strand, counting down.
TATTTGGATTTAAGCTTATTGGGAGATTATTACACCAATGGAAGTTATGCCCTTCGCGGGGAATCTACTTATGTGCTTCGGTATAAATACAGAGGAAATGTAAGCGCACGTTATGAAAGCCTTGTAAACAGCGAGCGCGGTTTCCCAGACTTTAACCAAAGTAGTATTTATAACATACGCTGGACGCACTCACAGGATACCAAAAGCAATCCGAGCTCCCGTTTTTCGGCTTCGGTGAATATAGGAAGTAGTAGGTATTTTACTCAGTCCATCAACCAAACAAACAATGCCAGTGCATTAGTGAATACGTTGAGTTCATCCATTTCATACGCAAAGACTTTTGAAGGAGATCCGCAGGTAAATTTCACACTTGCAGCTACGCATTCGCAAAATACCCAAACGGAGGCAATCACCATGTCATTGCCTAACCTCAATGCCAGTGTTTCCAGAATATATCCATTCGCGCCAAAGAATGGCACAAAAAAAGGAATTATTCAAAATATAAACTTTCAATATGACCTTTCGGCAGAAAACAGAATCCTGACTACTGATTCACTTTTCTTTAAACCAGAAATGTTTAATTCCGCTCAAATTGGTGCACAGCACAGTATTCCACTTACCACGAATTTTAAAATTTTTAAATATTTAAGTGCTTCGGCGGGAACAAATTACCGTGAAACTTGGGTTTTGAAAAGTACCCGAAAACGTTTTGACCCAACCATAAACAATGGCTTGGGTGCAATTGTGCAAGATACCGTTCCAGGATTTGAAAGTTACCGTACCTATAATTTCTCAACCAGCTTGGGAACCACTATTTACGGGCTTTTCAACTTCGGAAAAGATAGTAAGATACAGGCTATTCGGCATGTTGTTCGTCCTTCCGTTAGTTATAATATAAACCCGGCGTTTGATAGGTATTACGATGAATTTATAATACCAGCAACCGCAGATGAAGCTGCCCAAATTGTGGAATATTCCCGCTTTGAAAACACACTTTACGGTCCGCCAAGCAAAGTGTACTCCAGTAGTATTGGGATGTCGCTTAGCAACACATTTGAAGCGAAAGTGCGCGATCGCGATACCACAGCGCTTGAGCCCAAAAAAGTTACATTGCTTAACAACCTAAACTTTTCAACCGCATATAATCTTGCGGGCGATTCGTTACAATGGAGCCCGCTTCAGTTTACGGGAAGTATCCCCATTATTCCGAAACTTGATTTCAATTTCAACGGAACACTGGATCCTTATGCGTTGGACAATAGCAACCGAAAGATAGACGTTTTCAATATTGACAATGGCGGAAGTCTTTTCAGATTAACCAATGCCAATGTGAGTATCAATTACTCCTTTTCAAGCAAGGATTTTGATGGTAGCGGAAAAAAGGATTTGGACAGAATAGATAATGAAACCTTTAGAAATGGTGGGCGCCCCGATGATCTTTTTGGGGAAGCGGCCGATATTTATGATGGGGAAATTTATGAGGATGACGAAGAGGAAAACCCAGACAAAACTAATTTGGAATGGTATAACTACAGCATCCCGTGGGATATGCGTTTTGCATACACAGTAACCTATGGCAACAGCCAGCGGCAGAATGAGATTAGCAGCCAATCTTTTATGGTGAGTACAAATATGGAACTTGCCCCGCGATGGACGGTGGGCGTTTCCTCGGGTTACGATTTTAAGAACAAAGGAGTCACCTTAACGCAGTTCCGTTTCCAACGTGATCTGGAAAGCTGGCAATTGAGTTTTAACTGGACGCCAATTGGTAGCATCAATACGGCATGGTATTTCTTTATCGGAATAAAATCGGGCGTGCTTAGTGATATTAAGTATGATAAACGTAGGGAGAGCGATAGACGTCTTTGATGAATGAATAATGAATAATGAATAATGAATAATGACGAATGAATAATGAATAATGAATAATGAATAATGAATAATTTTGCTAATTGCTATTCACAAATCAAATATTCCAAATCACAAATCACAAATCACAAATCACAAATCACAAATTCTCAATACTCAATACTCAATACTCAATTCTCAATACTCAATACCCAATACTAATAAAACATGAAAAAAATAATCACCACCCCCAACGCCCCTGCTCCTATTGGGCCATACAACCAAGCTGTACTTAATGGCAATATGCTCTACACATCCGGGCAAATTGCGATAGATCCAAAGACTGGGAATTTGGTATTGGACGATATTAAAACCGAAACCAAATTGGTGATGGAAAATCTAAAAGCCATCCTTACGGAAGCGGGAATGACTTTTAAAAACGTATTGAAAACCACCATCTTTATTAGCGATATGCACAACTTTACAGCTATAAATGAAGTGTATGCCACCTATTTTGAAGAAGCCACTGCCCCAGCCCGCGAAACTGTGGAGGTTGCAAACCTGCCAAAGTTTGTAAATGTTGAGATTTCTGTTGTTGCTTCGCTTTAATAAAAGACTTTAGAAAATTCTTTGAATTCGAAGAGAAAAGCTACAGGAATTTATATGTCATAAAAATTCCAACGGGCTTTTAACTTTCAATAAGTGCGTATTTGTTACTTGGGTATAGAGCATTGTGGTTTTAATAGTATTGTGTCCCAATAATTCCTGGATTACCCTAAGATCTGTTCCTGATTCCAAAAGATGTGTGGCATAAGCATGGCGAAGGCTGTGCAGGGAAACATCCTTTTTAATGGAAGCCCTTTTTGCAGCTTGCTTAAAAACAGCCCTCAAACTACTGGCAGTATAGGCGCCACCATTTTGCCCTTCAAAAAGAAAACGTTTGGGCTTATTGGATTTATAATACTCCCTAAGCAATTCTTTTAGTTTTTCTGGAAAAGGGAGCATTCTGTCTTTTCTGCCTTTCGCTTGTTTAATAAAGACCATATTACGACTACCATCCATATTTGCAATTTCCAGATTAATAAGTTCCCCACTTCGCAGTCCCAATGCATATATTGTAGTAATCATTGCCTTGTGTTTAATGTTTTCTGTTTTATCCAAAATTAGCTTCACTTCGGCTAACGATAAAATATCGGGCAGAATTTTTTGAGGGCTTCTAGGACGCAGGGTGCTTAAATCTGCATCGCGGTTGTGCATTTCCTTTAAGTATAATGCCAATGCGCTCAACAATTGCTTTTGGGTTGTATATGCGTAACTTTTATCAAGGATAATCTCTCTTATTTTTTGAAGTAGGTGCTTAGCATCCAGCCTGTGTATTTCTTGGAAATCGCCAATATAGTCACTAAAAGACTGGAGTAGCCCCACATATGTTTTGATAGTGTTGGGGCTGTATCTTTTAATTTTAAGCAATGTTTCAAAATCTTCAAACATGCGTATATACAGCTAAGTGGTTGTGTATGTGAAAATACGACAAAAAATGCGTATATCCGTACTGATTGGGTTGTATATAAGCACTTTTTGTGTATATTGCGTATATACAATAGTTGTGGGCAAGCTATGACGAAAATGACGTAAAAATTAAAATGTTAAAATATGCTAGATAATTTATTGAACAATATTATTGAATGGTTTGAAGACAGAAGCGAGAGAGCTAGACTTGTGAGGAGTTTTAATGAATCCGCAAGAAAATCTTTTGTTTCGGGAGTTGCACCCACTCTATTGAAAGCTAGTATTTCAAGAGGCGAAAGTTCATATAAACACCAATTTTCTAATTGGTTAAATTCCGGATTTAGAATACAAGCTTTTACGGGAAGAGTTCTTACAAAAGAAGAGTTAATGCGTATTGGTAAAGTAATACTTGACGACAGTATTTTAGTTCGCAGATTAATAGTTCTCGGTTGGGACACTCTTGAAATACACGGTGATTCTGGACAATATGGTTGCAGATGGCAGTTAAAAGATTACATTCCACTACCAAAATTCAACGAAAATGAATGATACTATTATTAAGGACACTTTACAATTGGCAAAAGAAACAATAAACAAATCAATTACTTCAGAAAGTAATGAACAAATTAATTGGTGGTTATGGATTGCTATCATTGAATTTTTGGTTATAATATTCCTAGTGCTTAAACAAAAAATTAAACCGAAAGATTCTATAAAGCAAAAATTTAAGGAGGAGTCATTAGGTCAAGAAATTGATTTTAACAATATAATAAATAGTTCATTTAACTCAAAACAACTTTATGATGAATTAAAAGTAAAGTGTCATCCAGACCTTTTTCCAACAGATAAAGAAAAAAATATAATAGCTGAAAATATTTTTCAAGAAATTACAAAGAACCAAAACAACGCAAAGCGTTTGATTGAACTAAAAGAAGAAGCAAAACAAAAATTAAATATTAACTTTTAAATAAACAATTATGGAACAATTTATCATTTTATTAGTTGCAGTAGGACTTGCAGCATTAGTTGGTCAATTAGGCAAAAACAGAAAGATAGGCTTCGGTTGGAGCTTTGCTTTAAGCCTATTCTTATCCCCAATTATTGGTCTAATCATTACACTTTTTTCAAAGAAAAATGATGTTGAATTTGTAGATGTAAAGAAAGAAGATAACAATCAGTAAATTTTAATAATATATAAATATGAAAGTAGGAGGAATTATTGCACTAATTTTTGGTGTATTAAACTTAATTGTTGGCATTGGAGGTTTATCTACACAATATGCTGACCAAGCAACTGGTAAGATTGGTTTTGGAATTGGAGCAATTGTATTGGGTATTTATTTACTCAATCGAGCAAACCAAAAGAAGGAAGAACAAAAGGAAAAAGACAAATGGAGCAGCGGAAATTAAAAGCCAGCCCACAACAGCGTGTATAAGAAATAGCGGTTTCAGTGCTAAATCAAAGGTCAGTGCTTTTAATAAAAGTCAGTGCCAAACTGAAAGTTAAGTGCTTTTTAATCCGCTACTTCTCATACACGCAAAACGTTGGCAACAAGCTAAACAAACACCCGAACTAAAAACACACATCAGTAAAATTAATGGAAGCAGGAAAAAGAACAATTAGAGACATTTTTAACAGAGGTAGAAATTTAGAGATACCTTTTTTTCAAAGAGCATACGTTTGGGATACAGAACAATGGCAACGATTTTTAGAAGATATGATAATGGTTTCGACAACCAAAAGACCATATTTTTTAGGTTCTGTGATTTTAAAACAACAAGAAACTTCTTCAAACAAAGATTCAATATTAACAGTCATTGACGGACAACAAAGACTAACAACATTGAATATTTTCCTAAAAGCTTTATGCCTAAAAAATAATTCGGACAACGATTTTACAGAAACCTTTAAAAAACAAAGGGATAAATCAATCATTTTACTTCATAACCACAACGACCAAGAATCTTTCAATAGAATTGTAAATCTCGAAAGTTCTACAGTATTTAAAGATGTTTCAGAAAATGATAATATTCTTTCGGCTTATAACTTTTTCACCGAAAATATTACCGAAGACGATTTAGAGAATTCATTAGACTTTTTCAATATTCTTGACAACATTTTATTTGTTGGTATTGACCTTGGTTATGAAGAAGATGAACAACAAATATTTGACACAATTAATTCACTTGGAGTTAGATTAACTACAGCAGAATTACTTAAAAATTACTTTTTCAAACGTGACGAACTTGATAATTACAACAAATATTGGAAACAAATATTTGAGAAAGACGACGAAACCAAAATTTATTGGGACAGAGAAATCACAACTGGTCGTTTAAAAAGAACTTTTATTGACCTTTTCTTTTATTCCTATCTTCAAATTAAAGTACAGAACCCGAACTTAAAGTAAAAACGGATGATAAAATTGATTTTTCAAGAGTTGAACATTTATTTGAGTCTTACAAAAGATTTATAAGAGATTACAATTTAGATAAAACAGAAATCCTCGAAGAAATTAAAAAATATGCTTCTTCTATTTAAAGACAATTTTAATTTTGACATTATTGACAACGAATTAACTGCCGAAAGTGGAATTGAGCGAATTAACGCAATTATTTTCGGACTTGACACTTCCACTCTAATTCCATACACGCTTTTTATTCTCAAAAATGTTGAGGACGAACATAAACGAAATGAGCTTTTTGCATTTATAGAAAGTTATGTGATGAGAAGAATGGTCGTTAAAGCGACAACAAAGAATTACAACCAACTATTTACTGACCGACTAATTTCAAATAAAATCCTTTCAAAAGAACAGTTCGTTCAATATTTGGAAAGTAGAAACGACAAAGTTAATTACTTACCAAATGACACAGAGTTAAAGCAAGGTTTTGAAAACTCAATTTTAATCAACAAACAAACGGCAGGAATTATTTACTTAATCGAATCTAAAATAAGAAATCGGTATAAACAAGCAACAGGTTTATTAGGAATTAGCAAATACAGTTTAGAACATTTAATGCCTAAAAAATGGGAAAACAAATGGAATAGCGTTTCTACAAAAGAGGCAAAAGATTACAGAAATTTCAAATTAAAAACATTAGGAAATTTAGCAATTATAACGCAATCTTTAAATGCTTCAATTAGAGATTCTAATTCGCGAACAAAAAAGAGAGGTAGCGGAAATAAAGAAGGATTAAAACATTATTCAGGCGGAATTGAAACACTCGCACCATATCTCGATTTGGATGAATGGAATGAAACTGAAATTGAAAAAAGGTCTAATTTTCTTCTAAAAAAAGCGACTGAAATTTGGACAGCGGAAGAAATAACAATTGACAATGACCTTGAAAATAAAAAAATAGAAATTTCAGAAAAAACCCAATTCACACAAAGTACACCACAGCAAATAGGAGAAAATTCTTCAATCGAACAAAATGGAAAAATTCCAATTGGAGAGTATGTGAGAAAAACATTTAGTGAATTGGTAAAAGAAAATTTAATCGACAGAAACGAAATTGAAAGATTACAAAGACCAGATTACTCAAAATCAACTTTTGATATTCAATTCCCTTTTATGGTTAAAGAAAATTCTACTTTTTACGAAAAGGTTAGATATTGGAAAAATCAGTATCATTTAAACGGAGAATTATTTTTTGTCTGTTCTCAATGGTTTGAAGTTCCTGCAAATAATGACAGACCATATTATGAAGCTTGGTTAAGGAAAATAAAGAAACAATCGGAATAAAGCCAGTTGCCAACACCGTATATAAAAAATTGCTGGCAAGTGCTTAATTCATTGGCTTTTTTGTATTTTAAAGGTCAGTACTAAACCGAAAAGTTTGTGCTTTTTTACACGCAACTTTTCATATACAAACACGTTATGGGCAAGTTAAAAAAACGTACTTTCAATTTAGAACACAAATATAATAGTGGAGTTCAGAACCCACTTTAATAAACGATTAAATATTAAATACAAAAATTATGAGTGGAGAGAATTTAGAAAATAATGAGGCATCTTTTATGGAAGGGTCAGGTGTTTATATGAAAAGCACTTTTAATGTACATCAAGGAACATTTTGTCTGACATCTGAAAGATTTATATTTTTAAAAAGAAGTGGTCTGTTTAATGCCGTAGCTGGTCCACTTTTAATGCATTTAGCAAAAGGAAGTAAACCTGTTTTTGAAATAGAACATTCGAACCTAAAAAGCATCCATTCTGAAAAACAAGGATTTGGAAGTAAATTAATTTTTACAACTACTCAAGACGAAAAATTTGCTCTACAATTCAATACAAATAAAGAAAAGTGGTTGATGTCTATTCAAGATGCAGTGAAAAACTATAATCCAATGATAAAAGTTTCTAAAATTGGAGAAAACTACACCTTTTCACTTGACCAAACAACAGTAACAAAATCAAGCGAAAAATCAAGTGATGAGGCTTTATCGGAGTTAAAAAAAGCAAAAGATAAATTTGATTTAGAATTAATCACACAAGAAGAATATAACAAGATAAAAGAAGATTTGAGAAAATTCATAAGCTAAAATTAAAAGAGTATAACCCTTGTAAAAGTAAACAGTTTAATATGCCACTAATTTATTGTCCTGACTGTGGAAGAGAAGTATCTGATAGTGCAATAAACTGTCCTAACTGTGCTTATCCTTTAAGTAATCTAAAAAATAAAAATTCAAGACCAATTCCAATTATACAAAATAATGAATTAGTCGTTATTGGCTATATTGTGGTTTTTCTTTCATTATTTATTTTCCCTATTTTTTTAATGCTCATTGGTCTTATAATTGGAATAATTAATATCACAAAAGGAGCAACTGGACACGGAGTTTTACAAATTGTACTTTCTTTAATTTTTGGTATTTCAGGTACATTTATTGGAATACTTTCATTTTTAATTTAAAAAAAATATGACCTCAAAACAAGCAAACGAAATAGATTTAAATACGGAAACTAATCTTGAAACACTTCGTGAATTAGTAAAATATTGGCAGAACCTAACAATTAATGCAATAACTGAATTACAAAAACATAAACCAACATTTACATTGGACGATTTGCGAAATTCTGATAAAGAAAATAGTATTACAAAATAAATTTAAAAAAGCAACCTATGAGATTAACTTCAACATTTTGGTATGAGATTGTTTACTCAAACGGTGAACAATTATATTTTCAATTTTTAGACACTACTTCTGACGGTAGAATAAGATGTCGATTATGTAACGGACAAGAGACAACAGAAATTTTCCGAGGAACTTATATGGAAATCATTGAACACGGAGAACAAAGTCCCTGCTGACAAAGAAAACCTGCCCATAACAATGTATATAAAAAATAGGCGAAACAGTAATAAATTCAGTGGTTTTGGCTCGTATCAAAGTTCGTACTCAACCGAAAGTTTCGTGCTTCGAAATCGCCTACTTTCCATATACAAACCGTTACCCACAAGCTGAAAACCAGCCGCATATTTTAGCACTTTCGGTTTTCCCCAACACATAAATCCAACGCTCTAAAAACCAAAAGAGCTAAAATTTTACCAAAATTCTTAATTACATATTTAAGTATTTGCTTAAATATGTAATTAATTATATATTTGCACCTATAAAGCATAACTTATGAAATTAGAAATAACCTGTACAAGAGCGGAAGCCAACCATAAACAGTTATTAAACTGTATGGAAAAATTACATAAAATGGAAGGAAGTTTTCAGAAATTGACAAAATTATTATCCATTGCCGGGAACGATGTACGTTTAAAAATACTCTACCTTTTAGAAGAAGAAGGCGAATTATGTCCTTGTGATTTGGCAGACATTTTAAAAATGAGCGTCCCTGCTGTATCTCAACACATTCGTAAAATTAAAGATGCAGGAATTATTACGTCACGACGTGACGGTCAAACACTTTACTATTCATTAAATAGAGATGAAACAGAGATTTTTAATAGCATTTTTAAATCCATAGAATTAATTAGAAAAACCGCATAATTTTTAAAAATGAAAACAGAAAACACATCAAAAAATGCAGCTTACACAGGTTTGTTTGCTGCCATAGCAGCATCGTCTTGTTGTATACCACCAGTAATTGTATTAATAGCTGGTGTTGGAGGCAGTGCATCTGCACTATCTTGGATGGAACCTTTTAGACCCTATTTAATTGGTTTAGCAGTAATAGCTATTGGCTATGCTTGGTATGCTTACTTAAAACCCAAAAAAGCCGATGACTGTTGCGAAGTTGATGCAAGACCAAAATGGTATCAAACCAGAGGTTTTTTAGTTGGTATTACTTTGTTTGCAACGGTTTCAATTGCTTTTCCATATTATGCTCATATTTTTTATCCTGATAATAAGAAAGAAGTGGTTATAGTCAATCAATCCAATATTCAAACATTAAATTTTGATGTAAAAGGTATGACTTGCGCCTCTTGTGAAGAACACGTTAAGCACGCTGTTAACGAATTAGAAGGTGTTGTAAATGTAAAAGCGTCCTTTGAAAAGGCTAATGCTGAAGTGGAATTTGATAATACAAAAACATCAAAAGAAGATATAGAAAAAGCCATTAATTCTACAGGTTATAAAGTTATTAATAAATAAAAATAAATCTTATGAAAAAATTATTAGTATTACCAGTTCTTGCTTTGTCATTAATCTCATTTCAGATAAATGCTCAATGTTGCGCAACTTCAAAAAGTGATAAAACAGTCGCAATAAACAATAATCAACAAACAGTAAAAACAGTTAAATTTAAGATTACTGGTATTACTTGTGCAGGATGTTCCAATACAATTTATAAGGCACTTAAAGAGGTTGATGGTGTAATTGAACATTCGGTTGAATATCCTGGAGATATTGCCATTATTGAGTTTGATGATACAAAAACCAATATTGAGGCCTTAAAAAAGGTTATTGAAAAGAAAGGATACAAAGTTGAAATAGTAAAAGACAAGATTAACGAAAAAGTTTAATTCTTTAAAGCCTAAAGCCTTCAAAGAAATCAACTTGACAATCGAAAATATATTTAAAAAGAAACAAGCTATGCCAGTAAATAAAGAGTCTTTAATTTTAAAAATCAACGGAATGACTTGTTCTGGTTGTTCTTCTCATATTGAAAAAGATATGAATAAAAAAAATGGTATTATAAGTAGTGCTGTAAACCACCAAACAGGAGAAGGGAAATTTGTATATGACACGAATAAGATAAGCAACCAAGATGTTATTAATGCTGTAAATAGCGTTGGTAATTATTCTGTCATTAATGGTATTGAAAAAGAGGACTGTTGCTCTTCAAGTTCAGATACTACCATTACTAAAGCTTCCAATAAAGAAAAAAATCAATTCGATTTAATCGTAATTGGAGGTGGTTCTGCTGCATTTTCAGCAGCCATAAAAGCTGAAAGTTTAGGACTCACAACACTAATGGTTAATGGTGGATTAGATTTTGGTGGCACTTGTGTCAATGTTGGCTGTGTACCTTCCAAAAATTTGATTAGAGCTGCCGAAACTGCATATCACTCTACACATTCAAATTTTAAAGGCATTAAACCAAGAGGTGTAGATATTGATTTTAAGCAAATCATTAAGGATAAAAAAGAGTTAGTTTCGGCATTACAGCAACATAAATATATGGATGTTGTAAGTGATTTCAAAAACTTAACAATGCTTAAAGGTTGGGCAGAATTTGTAGATAATAAAACAATTCTTGTTGATGGAAAAAACACATACACTGCAACTAACATCATTATAGCAACAGGAGCGACAACAAACATTCCAAACATTGAAGGACTAAATAAAGTAGGCTACTTAACGAATGTTTCTTTATTCGATTTAGAAGAAAAACCCAAAAGCTTAACCATAATGGGAGCAGGTTATATCGGATTGGAAATTGCAATGGCATATAACCGTTTGGGAGTAAAGGTTCGTATCATAGAATTTACAGATAGACCATTACGTAGTCAAACCAACGATATTACAGATGTTTTAGAAACACAAATGAAAAGTGAAGGGATTGAAATCCTTCCAAATTTTAGAGCCATTAAATTTGAAAAAGATGGGGACAAAACCATTATTCATTGCAAATGTCCTGATGGCTCTACCACTCAAATTATTGAAGAAGGCAATATTGTCGTAGCTACAGGAACAAAACCAAATACGTCTAAATTAGGACTTGAAAATATAGACCTAAAAATATCAGAAAGAGGACATATTTTAGTCAATGAGAAAATGGAAACCAACATTTCCAATATTTATGCAGCTGGTGATGTAACAAACACACCACCTTTTGTTTATACAGCAGCAACCGAAGGAAATACAGCCGTAAATAATGCCTTTTCATTATCGAAAAACAACGTTGATTACACATCGTTACCTTGGGTAGTATTTACAGACCCTCAAATTGCGGGAGCAGGTATGGATGAAATAGAAGCAGAAAAAGCAGGCATCCCTTTTGAAGTTTCTAAATTAGATTTAGTTCACGTTCCAAGAGCATTGGCAGCACAAGATACCAGAGGTTTTATAAAGCTAATTCGCAATACTGCAACGGATAAATTAATTGGCGCAAGAGTAATAGCACCAGAAGGTGGTGAACTCATCCAACAATTAAGTATGGCTATTAAGTTTGGTATCACAGTAAAAGATTTGGCTGAAAGTTTTTATCCATACTTGACACTTGGAGAAGGAATCAAATTAGCAGCAATTACCTTTGGAAAAGATGTTTCTAAATTGAGTTGTTGTGCGAGTTAATCCCAACTAAAAGGCATACACATTTGCAATTCGCTCAAAGCCACCACGCCATCAAAAATTGCAAAAGAGTATGTCTTGCCAACCCTCAATCCGAACATTTAAGAAAATATCGGAATTGAAAAGCTGAACGGAATAAAGCCAGTGGGTAACAACGTATATAAAAAATAGCAGTTAAGAGCTAAACTAAAAGTTTGGTTCTTTTCTGCTATCTTTGTTTTTAACTGAAAAATGGCACATACAAATCTGCTACTTTTCATATACAAGACCGTTACCCAACATTTGAAAAAAAACCGAGAATGATAAGAAATTATTGGAAAGAAGAATGGAAAGAGATTCAATTTGATGACAAAATTTCTGAAAACGAAAAATATAAAATATCAAATTACGGCAGAATTATAAACTGCAAAACCGACAAAGAGTTTCTTGTAAAAGAATCATTTATAAACGGGTACCAAAATTTGCCTTTAAAACAAAAACGGAACGGAAAATCGACCAGCAGATACGTTCACAAACTTGTTGCGGAACATTTTCTGGAAAAAAAGAACGGAATTTGTGTTATCCATTTGAATTATGACAAAACCGACAATCGAATTGAAAATCTAAAATGGGCTAACAAAAGAGAAAAAGAACTTCATCAATTCAGCCATCCGAATTGGGGAGAAATTGTTAAAAAAAGAAGTAAAAATATTGGTAAATTAAGCGAAGGAAAAGTAAAAATCATTAAACGTCAATTAAAAAATAATAGAAATAGGATCAATATGATTGCGAAACGCTTTGGAGTATCTGATACTCAAATCCGTAGAATAAAAACAGGAGAAAACTGGAATTATGTAACCGAATAAAAAACGTTGGGTAACACCGTATATAGCTCATAGCTGGGCAGTTGCTCTATCGAAATTTCGGCATAGTTGCGAAGTCCGCCAAATTTTTTAATTTGGCTTCTTGAAAAGAAAAGGTAATAAGAAAATTAAAAAATTTGGCTCTTGCCTAACCGAAAATAATCGCTAATTTGCACGCTACGAGCCATATACTAAACCGTTGTGAGTAATTATAAAAAAAACCAAACTAAAATTTAAAATTATGGAAGAATTACAAATTGAAAGTCAAACATTAAGTCAGAAAGAAAAGCCCACTTGCGGTAGATGTGGAGAGTATTATAATGATTGTGAATGTCCTTGGGGACCCTTGAAAGATTAGCGATATGGATTACGATTTGACAATTACAGAAATTATTTGCTTTATAATAATAGCTATTTTGGTAATTACAATAATTTACCTTGTTCTGAAACATCAGAAAAACAATGAGGAAATGGGTGTTTTAAGAACCAAAAACAATTCAAATTATCGCAAGGATGAAATCCAAAGATTATCGTTGAGTATGTCCAAAGACAAAGTAAATTTAGAAAAACAACTCATTAAAGATATTGCGGAATTAAATATAAAACACGAAAAAGCAATAAGTAAATTAAAAGAGGATTTTAGAAAAAATAGTGACGATGAATATCAAAAAGGGTTTGATGCAGGAAAAAGTTCAGTAGATTTTAAAATTCACGTCAGTCCTATAAAAGACGAGTATTTTGAAAAGGGATTTTTTTCCAATACAAAACACGTTGCGATAGGTTACAGCTATAGATTATTTGTAAATGGAATTCCTTGTCTTGAACCTCATAATGAATGGGTAGACACGATTATGGTAAAAGAAATTAATGAGCAAAATGTCAAATATGCAATCGATAAAATTGAAAGTATTATAGATGTTTTACCTGTTTCAAAAGTTAAGGTAATTAAAGATATTGCGAGTTTTAAAAGAGAAGTTAAAAATGTGAAAGCGTAGAATAACTACTCACAACAACGTATAAAAATAATAGGGCAATTGTCGCTTAACCTAATGTTTAGGCATATTTGCGAAGTCGCCAAATTTTTAAATTTGGCTTATTGAAAAAAAAGATAATAAGAAAAATTTAAAAATTCGGCTTGTGTTTATCCGAATGGTAGTCGCCTTTTTTCCGCCCTACTATTCTTATACAAATCCGTTGTACCACATACTGAAAAAAATTCGTGATTTGAATATAATTCAGTAGATTTATAGAAAAATAAAGAAATGGAAACTATCCGAATTGATATAATAAACCCCAAAGCAAAAAAGCTTCTAAAAGATTTAGCCGATTTAAATTTAATTAAAATTAATAAGGAAAAATATAAATCAGACTTCTTCTTTACTTAAAAAGATAAGAGCGAAATCTAATGACGAAATTTCTTTAGATGATATAACAAAAGAGGTTGAGCAAGTGAGAAAATCACGATATGAAAAATAAGAAAATAATCCTTGATACAAATCTTTGGATTAGCTTTCTGATTTCCAAAAAATTCAGTCAAATTGATAAGCTGATTGAAAACAAAAGAATCATATTGATTTTTTCAAATGAACTACTCGAAGAATTTATTGATGTTGTAAGCCGACCGAAATTTAAAAAATACTTCTCAAAAAAGGATATTGAAAAAATTCTTGAATACTTTGACCAATTCGGAGAATTAGTAAATGTTAAGTCAAATATTAAAATTTGTCGAGATGAAAAAGACAACTTTTTACTAAACTTATCCGTTGATTTGAAAGCAGATTATTTAATTACTGGAGACAAGGACTTATTAATTTTAGAAAATATTGAGAGGACAAAAATTTTGACTTTTTCAGAATTTATTGAACAAACAGAATGAAAAAAGTACGTGGTACAACAACGTATATAACTCATAGCTAGTCAGTTGCTTAATCAAAGTTAAGGTGTATTTGTGAGTCCGCCAAATTTTTAAATTTGGCTTATTAGTAAAAAAAGATAATAAGAAAAATTTAAAAATTCGGCTCGTGCTTCATTCGAAAGTAATTGTTTAATTTGCACGCTACGAGCCATATACAGAGACGTTGTGCGCAAGCTGAAAACCGAACCTAACATTTAAAAAAGAACTATGAAAAAAATAATCGCTCTTCTGATTTTTATCCAATCTTGTGGATTTATATTTGGACAGGATAAAAATGAAATTTCTGTGAATTTCAATCATTTTGCTTTGTCAGTTAAGGACGCTGACCAATCTGCCGAATTTTATAAAAGTGTACTCAATCTGGACGAAATAACCAACCGAACGATTATTGACGGAATTAGGTGGTTATCTTTGGGAGAAGGAAAAGAATTGCATTTGATTTCAATTTTAAAAGATGAAATAAAAACAAATAAAGCTGTGCATTTGGCACTTACAACATCGGATTTTGATTTGCTAATTGCAAAACTTCAGTCTATGGAAGTTGAATACTCTGATTGGCCTGGAAATGTGAATAAAATTAACGTTCGCCCAGATGGAATACAACAAGTTTTCTTTCAAGACCCAAATGGATATTGGATTGAAGTAAATAGTGTCGGAGAGAAAAAAAATTAAAAGCCTGCGCACAACACCGTATATAATTTATTGCTAGTTCTAGCCTACTTACGAAAATCCTCGCGGATTTTCTATTCGGTTTTTATTTGCTAAATTACGTGCTTAACCACGCAACAAACCATATACAAAACCGTTGTGTGTAATGCAAGAAAAATCTTGCTAAATTGAAACATTTTTACAATTTAAAAATTTCGTAAATTTGAATTAAAGAAAGTATTTAATGAAACAACGATTTTATCTTGACACTTCAGTTTTTGGCGGAGTATTTGACAAAGAATTCGACGAATTTACTTTGCAATTGTTCGAACGAATTAAACTCGGGAAAATAACCTGCATCTATTCTGAATTGGTCGAGACCGAACTTGTAAAAGCACCTAAAAAAGTAAGAGACTTTTTTGCCGATTTGCCAAAAGAAAGTTTAGAAAAAGTTGAAATAACAGATGATATTCTTGCACTTGCGACCAAGTATGTTGAGGAAAAAGTTGTTGGAGAAACAAGTTTTGATGATTGCATCCATATCGCTACAGCAACAATTCATCGAGCGGATATATTAGTAAGCTGGAATTTTAAACATATTGTGAATGTTTATAGAATACGTGGATATAATTCAATAAATTTAAGAATGAATTACCCTTCATTGGAAATACGTTCACCTAAAGAAATTGTCGAGTATGAAAACTAAAGAAGAAAACAGTAAAAAAGAATTCGATACGGTAAAAACGTTTCGTAAAATCAAAGACCAAATTTCAAAAGACTTGAAAGGAATGAGTTTTAAGGAAATAAAGGAATACTTGAGAAAAGAAAGCTCAAAACTACAAACCGAGTAAGCACTACACACAACACCGTATATAAGCTATGGCTTGGTCTGGCTTTTTTTGGAAAATCTACGGATTTCCTAAAGTCGGTTTATATTTGGAGAGTTTTGTGCCAAAACACGCCACAGCTCATATACAAACACGTTAGGCACAAGGCGAAAAAAAATTCTGCATACATTGAACATCTCGCTAAATTTCGTAACTTTATAATATGAAAAAACAGCGAATATATTTGGACACTTCAGTTTTCGGCGGATATTACGATGACGAATTTGAAGAGTTTACAAAACCTTTGTTTGAGCGAATAAATAATGGAGAATTCACTATTATTTTCTCAACTATGCTGGAAACTGAATTAGAATTTGCGCCTGAAAAAGTGCGGAAAATAGTTCGTAGTATAGAAAGTGAAGATACTGAATTTGTTGAGGAAACAGATATTGCAGTTGAACTTGCGACTGAATATATAACAGAAAATGTAGTCGGAAAAACAAGTTATCCCGATTGTTTGCATATTGCACTTGCGACAATAAATCAAGCGGATATACTTATAAGTTGGAATTTTAAGCACATCGTAAACGTAGAGCGAATACGAGGCTACAATTCCATAAATATTAAAAACGGATATAAACAATTGGACATTCGCTCGCCAAGAGAATTAATGAATTATGGAAACTAAAACAGAAAAGAAATTCGATGCTGTAGAAATGGCTCGTGATATAAAAGACAAATTGGATGCGAAATTATCCAAAATGACTAAAGAAGAAATTGTTGCATATTTTAAACAGCAACGAATGAAAAAAAACCGCGTAAAGCCCAGTGCCTAACAACGTATATAGCTCATAGCTAGTTAGTTGCTTAATCGAAGTTAAGGCATATTTGCGAGTCCGCCAAATTTTTAAATTTGGCTTATTAAGAAAAAAAGATAATAAGAAAAATTTAAAAATTCGGCTCGTGCTTCATCCGAAAATAATTGTTTAATTTGCACGCTACGAGCCATATACAGAGACGTTAGCATTCATTATGAAAAAACCAATCTCTATGAAAAAAATATTATTCTTCTTATTAATAACCAATTTTGCTTATTCTCAAACGTTGGTAAAAACCTATTATGACACTTATGCAAAAACCAAGCTTAAAGAAGTCTATCAAGTAAAACCAAATACGCCAACGATAAACGGATATTATAAGAAGTATGATGAGTTTGGAAATATATTAGAAGAAAGAAATTATATAAATAATAAACTAAATGGAAAATCTACCACATATTTAGGAGCAAATGAGGCATCGGTAACTTACGGTGGTATAAATAGTTTAGGTAAAATATCAACAATTTCAAACTACAAAAACGGTAATTTAGAAGGACAACAATTAAGATATAATTTTAGCGAAAAAGGAAAAAGATTTTTAGAATTTAAACAAGAATATAACGATAATAAGCTCGTTAGCAATATTATTTACTTTCCAAATGGTCAAGAAAAAAAAGTTTTGAAAATTGGAAAAAGTTCTGAATTTTATGAAAATGGAAATAAGTTTGCAGAGTACATCATAAATGACAACGAACAGATTGATGGAGAATATTTAGGCTGGAACAATACTGGTAATATTGAAGTAAAAGGTTTCTTTGTAAATGGCGAGAAAGATGGCGAATGGTTAGAATATAATGAAGATGGTACAATCAAATCCAAAGCAGTTTATGATTTAGGAAGAAAATTACCATCAAAAGAAGAAATTCTAAAGGAAGAAGAAAAGGAAAAAAGATGATGAAAACGAAAAAAAGGAAAGAGAAAAATTAGAATTAGAAAAAAATCAGAAATACAAATTAGAACAGGAACAAAAACTTGAGGAAAACAGGCTTTATCAAAAGAAGGAAGAGCTTAAAGACGAACTATATTTAGAGCAAGAACTCATAAAAACTAAATATCGCTATTGGAATAATTCTTCTTACAGCTACGAAAAACCAAGAATTATGAGACCTTATAATGCCGCAATAGATTATATAAATGCAGAACTATCAGGGAAAAATGATAAAGAGAAAATTGAATTGTATGAATTAGGCTTACGTTTGACAGCAAAAATTAATGTTCTAATGGGACAAAATTCAAAAAGTTTAGAAAAGCAATTAAAAAAGGTTGACAACCCAACCGAAATCATTACTATATTCGGTGTGGAAAAATAACGAAATGCTAACAACGTATATAAAAAATAGCGCGAGTCGTTGCTAACACAAAGGTTCAGGCATTTTTGCGAAGTCGCCAAATTTTTAAATTTGACGATTTCCCAAAAATAAAATAAATAGTAAAATTTAAAAATTCGGCTTGTGTTTCATCCGAATAGTTATCGCTTATTTTCAGCGCTACTTTTCATATACAAGACCGTTAGCCACAATTTAAACCAAACTTTATGAAAATAAATTACAATGATATTTGGAGAGAAGGAAATGAATACCATTATATCTATCATACCAAAATTGGTAACTTCCTTTTCAAAAAGCCAGTTCATATTCGCTTCATTAGTAAATATCCACATTATAATATTAAAGACATAATGTGGATGTTAGAATGTACTGAACAAAACGATGAATTCGTAGATAAAATAGAAAATTGCAAAACTGATTGGTGTGATAAAACCGATATAAAAATTGGAACGTTAGATGCACGAAAAGCTACCAAAGCTAATATGAGTCAGCAAGCTATAGATATTGCTTGTGACAAACAGCAGGCATTGCGAGAAGAGTGGTCAGAAGAAACCGGAATTAGTTATCCTGATTTAGAAATGCCAAAAAGAAGTTCTTTATAAATTAAAATAGAGTATCAAATATTATGAGTGTTTTACAAAAACTTTTTCCGAGTAAGGATTTAAAAAAATTCCGTAAAATTTTAGATGATTTAGACAGTAAATTAAATAATCCATCCTTTATTATTGTAAGAGAACGAATGGAAAAGTGGGCTTTAAAAAACCCAAAAGACCTAAAAGTAATGTTGAATAAAAAAATTGACCACGAACTTTGGTTAATTGGTCATACTGCAAATATTTCAGGAGATTTGGTTGAAAGTGGAGAATATCATTTGTATCGTGGAGTTTTGAATCCTTTAAGTCAAGGAGAAAAATTATTAAAACTATTTGACCAAAGCACAGACTTATCATATGAAAAAGGCGAATTTGATAAGGAATTTGCAGAAAAACAAAAAAAGCAGGTCAGAATAAATATGCGTTCTGTAGGATAAGCGAATAAAAAATGGAAAAACATTATATCCCTAAAAATCTCGAAGAATGTTTCAACGAAATCAATAAACTTTGGGACGAAAATGCAAAAGGACTTATAAGAAAGGATAATGAAGACGATTTTTTAGCTAAAACTCACAATGATTTAGGACGATGGATTCGGAATAATTGGGAATTATGGTCATCTTCAGAACTGACGAATTATTTCAACAGTATAGGAATCAGCGACGCAGACGAAATGTCAAGTATAATTCTTCGTAGTTATTATCGCAATCTCATTGGTAAAAATATAGAGATTAATTCTCAAATTTCAGAAAATCAACTTTTTAAAAATGCGCAAGCAACACCAAAAAAGGAAAATTATCCAAAAAATGAAAAAAACCTAGAATTTGATAAACAGCAATATTATTACTTAAAATCAAGCAATAATCCTGCTTGTGTTCACATCCAAACTAACTCTAAAACAACAAAAACTTGGATTTATGATTTACAATTTGGTTGGAAACATATAAATAAAGACCAAATGAACGAACTTGAAAAAACTGATTGGGATTCGAGAGAAATGGTCTTATCAAGAATATTTAGCGAATAAAAACTGTGGCTAACAACGTATATAGCTCATAGCTAATTAGTTGCTTAAACGAAGTTAAGGTATATTTGCGAAGTCGCCAAATTTTTAAATTTGACGATTTCCAATAAAAAAGATAAATAGTAAAATTTAAAAATCTGGCTTGTGCTTAATCCGAAAATAATTTTCTAATTTGCACGCTACGAGCCATATACAAGACCGTTGTAAAACATTTTAAACAAAAATCGTAACCTAAAACCAAAATTAAACTATATGAAAAAAAGAAATTTACTATGCGGATTTTTAATTGCAACTATGATTTTAACATCGTGTTCGAACGATGATAACAATGATGGTCAAACTGATGCATCAATCGTGGGAACTTGGACTGGTGTTTCAAGCACTTTCAATGGACAAAATTCTGGAATACCTGACAATAACATTTTGAAATTTACATCGGACAATCGAGCTGAATTTTTCTATGAAGGTTTTGGTAACAATGGAGAAGATATTTCTGAATTTGGCGATTGGTCAAAAAATGGAAATATTTTAACTATAACTTGGGACGAATCCGATCCGGTTTGGAAACTTATGAATTAACAATTTTAGAATTAGATGATTCAACCCTAAAATATGCAACTGATATATATGGTATATCTAATAATGAACCATTTTTTGAAGGTACTTTAACAGAAACATTTCAACGTTAAAAAAATTTAAAACATAATTGAAAATGTATTGGATAATAGGACTTGTATTGATTGTTATAATTGGATTATTTCTCTTGAACAAAAGAAATCCTGCTACTACTAATATTGCATCGAGATATTTTGCGCTGAAAGATATTTTTGGAGACGATGACGAAATTTCTGAAATGCAATATCTTCAAATGGCTGGTGTATTTTCTCAAATAGTTTATATACAAAATGGAAAAATATCTATTGAAGATATAAAAGAATTAGCTCAAAATTCTGTTCGAAATGAATATGGAGAAGATTATGATAGCGAAACAGCTTTAATAAGATTTTGCATTAAACTTAACAAACTAATTTATGAAATCAACGGATTGAAACCAATGGATGCAAATATGAAAGTGATTAAAGAGAGTGAATTGCACGAAAAAACTGTTAAAAAAATTATTGAAAATGGCTATTCGAAATTATATTACAATTCAACAAATAATTACGTAATGCAATTTCCTGGATGTTTGTCAGGAAATTATTTTAATTAATATGAAAGGAAAAAACGTTTTACAACACCGTGTATAAACCATTGCTTGGTCTGTGCTCATCTGGAAAATTCCTGCGGAATTTCCCAGCGCAGTTTTTTACTTGGAATGGTTCGGGCAATCACACGCAACGGTCCATACACAAAAACGTTAGCTTTAATTGTAAACAAACATTCGAGTATAATAAAAAGATGAGAACTTTTTAAAACCAAAAAAACCTTAGAACAATAATAACTAATAAATATAAATATGGAATCCAATCAATTAGACTTAAAAGATGCATTAAAAAAATTCAAAAAAGACTTGGAAAGTTTTAAAAATGCAAAAATAAAATGCGGAATTATTGGTAGAAGTGGTACTGGAAAGTCATCCTTAATAAACGCAATCGCTGGAGAAGAAGTTGCAGAAGTTGGAGAAATTGAAACCACTATGAATGTAAATGAACCTATTTCGCACGGAGGTTTATTGTTTTACGATTTGCCGGGTTGTTCTACATCCAATTTTCCTAAAGAAAAATACATAGAGGAATTTAATATAAAAGATTTTGATTGTGTGATTTTGGTCACAGCCGATAGATTTTATGAAGACGATTTGTTTTTAATTCAGGAACTAATACAAATAAAGAAACCTGTTTATACTGTACGAACCAAAATGGACATTTCAGTAGATAGCGCATTAAGACGAGGAATAAAAGAAGATGAAACTTATAAAACAATATATAACAATATTAAAGAAATGTTGGTGGGTTATAGAGTTCAAGGAATCTATCTTACTTCTTCTAATTATCCAACCGAATATGATTTGAGTAAATTATTAGAAGACATTTATTCAAGTTTAAATAATTTTAAGAAAGAAAGATTTATAGCTGACATAAATATTACAAGTGAAAAAATACTTTCAGAAAAAAGAAAAATAGCTGATACAATTGTTTCTCGTTATTCGGCATTAGCTGCTGGAAATGGTTTAAATCCCATTCCAGGATTAGACATTGGTGTTGATGTTACTCTAATGATTGCAATGTCAAAACAAGTTCAAAATATTTACGGTATTGATGCTAAACAGCAAGAATACAGTATGACGTTTTTAGACAAAAAGAATGCAAAATTAATAGCTACTAAAGTTCTTCAATATACATCTCGATACGGAGGAAAAGAGGCGATAATGATTTTACTTAAAAAATTAGGTACAACATTAGCAGCTAAAACTGCCTCAAAATGGGTTCCATTCGTTGGTCCAATAATCGCAGCAGGTATTGGATTCAAAATGACTTCTTGGATTGGAAATGATATGATTAAAGATGCAGAAAAAATAGCTGAAGAAACATTTAATTCGTTTAAGAAAACGGAAAACAACTAAAGCTAACAACGTATAAAAATAATAGGGCAATTGTCGCTTAACTCAATGTTTCATCCACTTTTGCAAGGTCGCCAAATTTTTAAATTTGGCTTATTGAGAAAAAAAGTTAATAAGAAAAATTTAAAAATTCGGCTCGTGCTTCATCCGAAAATAATTGTTTAATTTGCACGCTACGAGCCATATACAGAGACGTTGGCAATAATTATAAAAAAAACTAAAAATGAATATTAAAGATTTTAAAAATAGATTTGAACAAATTGAAGAAATTGATATTGATGAAACTGACATCAATGACCTACAAGAAAAAGTTTGGAAATTAGAAGAGGAGCTTCAAAATGCAATTGATTTTACAATACCAACTCAACTTCCGAAATTTAAAAAACTGATGAGAAAGATTGCGGAATTTAAAAAAGAAAATGGTTTTTTTGACCCAAATTCTGAATTAGAAAATATGTTTCCAGACGGACAAGACGACGACTAAACCTTTATCAATATATACTTAAAATTAACTAACCATAAATAAAAATAATATGACAAGTAAGTTTAAAAATGCTGTCAAAGCAGTTGTATTAGATGGAATAATCACTAAAGAAGAAAAATTGCTACTTGACAAAGTTGCCAAGGAAGAAAAAGTTTCTGCATCAGACGCCGAAGTTTACATAACCCAGCAATTAAAAATTCGTAAAATGAAACTAAATAATCCTAAAGAGGAAGGTTGGTTTTCTAAAAATGGTGGAACGTTAATAACTGCGGTCGTATCAATTGCAGGAATAGCCTTAAAAATATTTGGCAAAATCAAGCTGAAATAACTATTGCCAACACCGTATATAATCTATGGCTTGGTCTGTGCCCATTTGGAAAATCTATGGATTTCCCAAAGTTAGTTTATATTTGGAGTGGTTCGTGCCAAAACACGCCACAGCTCATATACAAACACGTTGTGCTTAATGGATCAGCGAAATGCAAAAAGAAAGAATAACTATTAGAGAATGGAAATTGCTATAATCCCAAGTTTTATAATTAAACATTTTACATCTGATTATTTCAGACAAAATGATTACAATATTTTAATCAGTAACCTACTGATTTTCTTATTGTTTATTTTTACTGGAAGTTATTTAATTTCGATTCTAAACTACATTCCCCATTTTTGCTTAATAGATAAAATAACTGGAATTGAATGTCCTGTATGTGGAACAACAAGAGCTTTCTGCGAATTATCACGTGGGAATTTAACTAATGCATTTTATTTAAATAAAACAAGTATATTAGTTGCTTTATTTTTCATAAGTCAAATCCCATTAAGAATATTATCAATTGTAGGAATTACTAAATCTATTACAATAAATAAAATTTCAAAATATTTTAGTCGAGTTATCCTGACTATAATACTAATAAACTGGATTATAAAATTATTTACTAATATTAATTAAAAATTGAAACTATGGCGAATTTATCGTGCCCAAAGTGTGGCGAATTAACAAAAAAAGGAGGATATAAAGGATGGCAAATTATTGTTGCAATCTGTTTTTTTCCATTAGGACTATTAGCTTTATTAGCAGATAGAAATCCTACAACGTGTCAAAAATGTAGTCATACTTGGCAAGGTTAGAATAAATTTAGCATTCAGGAAAAAACATATTCTGAATGCTGAATTTTACTTGAAAATAAAACCACTAAGCACAACACCGTATAAAAAAAATTGCTGGTTTTAGCTTACTTACGAAAATCCTCGCGGATTTTCTTGGTTCGTGTTTTATTTACTAAATTTATTGCTTAAAACACGCAACTTTTCTTATACAAACACGTTGTACCACATACTGAAAAAAATTCGTGATTTGAATATAATTCAGTAGATTTATAGAAAAATAAAGAAATGGAAACTATCCGAATTGATATAATAAACCCCAAAGCAAAAAAGCTTCTAAAAGATTTAGCCGATTTAAATTTAATTAAAATTAATAAGGAAAAATATAAATCAGACTTCTTTCTTTACTTAAAAAGATAAGAGCGAAATCTAATGACGAAATTTCTTTAGATGATATAACAAAAGAGGTTGAGCAAGTGAGAAAATCACGATATGAAAAATAAGAAAATAATCCTTGATACAAATCTTTGGATTAGCTTTCTGATTTCCAAAAAATTCAGTCAAATTGATAAGCTGATTGAAAACAAAAGAATTATATTGATTTTTTCAAATGAACTACTCGAAGAATTTATTGATGTTGTAAGCCGACCGAAATTTAAAAAATACTTCTCAAAAAAGGATATTGAAAAAATTCTTGAATACTTTGACCAATTCGGAGAATTAGTAAATGTTAAGTCAAATATTAAAATTTGTCGAGATGAAAAAGACAACTTTTTACTAAACTTATCCGTTGATTTGAAAGCAGATTATTTAATTACTGGAGACAAGGACTTATTAATTTTAGAAAATATTGAGAGGACAAAAATTTTGACTTTTTCAGAATTTATTGAACAAACAGAATGAAAAAAGTACGTGGTACAACAACGTATATAACTCATAGCTAGTCAGTTGCTTAATCAAAGTTAAGGTGTATTTGTGAGTCCGCCAAATTTTTAAATTTGGCTTATTAGTAAAAAAAGATAATAAGAAAAATTTAAAAATTCGGCTCGTGCTTCATTCCGAAAGTAATTGTTTAATTTGCACGCTACGAGCCATATACAGAGACGTTGTATGCAATGCGAAAAAATCAAGGTTGATTAAAAAAAGTAATTCAAAAAGTGAATAACCAAACCTTATGCAAAAGAACATTATGAATAAAACACTCTCATTTAGACCAATCCTTTTAATCTGGATTATTATTAATTGTTGGTTGTTCCAAACATAGATAACTCAAAATCTATGTCAACTGACAAAAAGGATTCGAAATCGCCAAAGAAAGAACTCGATAGTGCTTTTAAAAAAATGTGGAAAAATTTACGCTCACAGATGCGACCGAATATTTCAAAACTGATGTTTCTGACAGTTTCTTCACGGTAAATGCGGATGGAATAGTTCAAAATAAGCCAGAATTACTCGCCGACACAAAAACGCCTTGAAATGCTTGAAATTTTGAGTTTTGAATTTTTCGACCAACAAATAAAAGTTTATGACAATGTTGGAATTATCAATGGACGAATAAAAGCATTTTCAGAAGGAACTTATGTTGGCGAAGTTTTTTATACCGCAATATTTGTAAAACAAACAACGTCTGGAAGTATGAAAACTGGCAAGGAACTTGGACAAAGGATTCACCGCCACCACCATCTTTCGCTTCGGAGAATGAAACGAAATAATTAACGAAAAAGCACAGCATACAACAATGGCTATAATTCATTGTGGTTTTGTGCCACGCCAAAGTAAAAGTATAAATCAAACGGCTGGATTTCGCGGACAATCCTGCGGATGATTCCACAACGAAATCATAGCCGAGACCGTTGGCTGTAATGCAGAAAACTTAATAACACAAATAATTAAAAACCAAAAAAAATGAAAAACACTATTAAAACCCAAAATCGAATTAAAGTACTTCAATTAATTATTTTATTGCTATTTATTTCTACAAGCTGTAATAATTCAGACAAATCTCAAGAAGATGAAAACGAAAAAAACGAGACAGTTTTCAATTTAGAGAAAGAAAAGCAAGAATTGCAAAAATCATTTAACGGAGTGATGGAAGCTCTGGCGTAGTAAAGACGCTAAAGCTGTTGCAAATTATTATACTGAAGATGGTGTTTTTATGCCACATAATAGTACAATTTTTACAGGAAGAGATAACATTGAGAAAGCGTTTGTTGGATTTATTGAAGGTGGATTTACTGAACTAAACGTGGAATCAACCTGGGCCTGAAGGTTGTGGAGAATATTTACTCGATACGGAAAAGTGGACTTTAAGCAACGGACAAGATACGCTCGTAGGAAAGTCTTTAGTAATTTGGAAAAAAGAGGATGGTATGTGGAAAATGTATAAGGATATGATAAATACAGATTTACCATAACAAAAAAACCATTAAAAAAACACTACAGCCAACAATGGCTATAAGTAATTGCTTGTTATGCCACTTTGGAAATTCCTGCGGAATTTCCAACTTGGTGTGTACTTGAATGTTAAGTGCTAACCCACGCAACTACTCATAGCCGAGACGTTAGCCACAATTTAAACCAAACTTTATGAAAATAAATTACAATGATATTTGGAGAGAAGGAAATGAATACCATTATATCTATCATACCAAAATTGGTAACTTCCTTTTCAAAAAGCCAGTTCATATTCGCTTCATTAGTAAATATCCACATTATAATATTAAAGACATAATGTGGATGTTAGAATGTACTGAACAAAACGATGAATTCGTAGATAAAATAGAAAATTGCAAAACTGATTGGTGTGATAAAACCGATATAAAAATTGGAACGTTAGATGCACGAAAAGCTACCAAAGCTAATATGAGTCAGCAAGCTATAGATATTGCTTGTGACAAACAGCAGGCATTGCGAGAGAGTGTGGTCAGAAGAAACCGGAATTAGTTATCCTGATTTAGAAATGCCAAAAAGAAGTTCTTTATAAATTAAAATAGAGTATCAAATATTATGAGTGTTTTACAAAAACTTTTTCCGAGTAAGGATTTAAAAAAATTCCGTAAAATTTTAGATGATTTAGACAGTAAATTAAATAATCCATCCTTTATTATTGTAAGAGAACGAATGGAAAAGTGGGCTTTAAAAAACCCAAAAGACCTAAAAGTAATGTTGAATAAAAAAATTGACCACGAACTTTGGTTAATTGGTCATACTGCAAATATTTCAGGAGATTTGGTTGAAAGTGGAGAATATCATTTGTATCGTGGAGTTTTGAATCCTTTAAGTCAAGGAGAAAAATTATTAAAACTATTTGACCAAAGCACAGACTTATCATATGAAAAAGGCGAATTTGATAAGGAATTTGCAGAAAAACAAAAAAAGCAGGTCAGAATAAATATGCGTTCTGTAGGATAAGCGAATAAAAAATGGAAAAACATTATATCCCTAAAAATCTCGAAGAATGTTTCAACGAAATCAATAAACTTTGGGACGAAAATGCAAAAGGACTTATAAGAAAGGATAATGAAGACGATTTTTTAGCTAAAACTCACAATGATTTAGGACGATGGATTTGGAATAATTGGGAATTATGGTCATCTTCAGAACTCGACGAATTATTTCAACAGTATAGGAATTCAGCGACGCAGACGAAATGTCAAGTATAATTCTTCGTAGTTATTATCGCAATCTCATTGGTAAAAATATAGAGATTAATTCTCAAATTTCAGAAAATCAACTTTTTAAAAATGCGCAAGCAACACCAAAAAAGGAAAATTATCCAAAAAATGAAAAAAACCTAGAATTTGATAAACAGCAATATTATTACTTAAAATCAAGCAATAATCCTGCTTGTGTTCACATCCAAACTAACTCTAAAACAACAAAAACTTGGATTTATGATTTACAATTTGGTTGGAAACATATAAATAAAGACCAAATGAACGAACTTGAAAAAACTGATTGGGATTCGAGAGAAATGGTCTTATCAAGAATATTTAGCGAATAAAAACTGTGGCTAACAACGTATATAGCTCATAGCTAATTAGTTGCTTAAACGAAGTTAAGGTATATTTGCGAAGTCGCCAAATTTTTAAATTTGACGATTTCCAATAAAAAAGATAAATAGTAAAATTTAAAAATCTGGCTTGTGCTTAATCCGAAAATAATTTTCTAATTTGCACGCTACGAGCCATATACAAGACCGTTACCCAACATTTGAAAAAAAACCGAGAATGATAAGAAATTATTGGAAAGAAGAATGGAAAGAGATTCAATTTGATGACAAAATTTCTGAAAACGAAAAATATAAAATATCAAATTACGGCAGAATTATAAACTGCAAAACCGACAAAGAGTTTCTTGTAAAAGAATCATTTATAAACGGGTACCAAAATTTGCCTTTAAAACAAAAACGGAACGGAAAATCTACGCGCAGATACGTTCACAAACTTGTTGCGGAACATTTTCTGGAAAAAAAGAACGGAATTCGTGTTATCCATTTGAATTATGACAAAACCGACAATCGAATTGAAAATCTAAAATGGGCTAACAAAAGAGAAAAAGAACTTCATCAATTCAGCCATCCGAATTGGGGAGAAATTGTTAAAAAAAGAAGTAAAAATATTGGTAAATTAAGCGAAGGAAAAGTAAAAATCATTAAACGTCAATTAAAAAATAATAGAAATAGGATCAATATGATTGCGAAACGCTTTGGAGTATCTGATACTCAAATCCGTAGAATAAAAACAGGAGAAAACTGGAATTATGTAACCGAATAAAAAACGTTGGGTAACACCGTATATA
The DNA here is from genome assembly GCA_963716065.1 of uncultured Flavobacteriaceae bacterium. Lineage (GTDB taxonomy): Bacteria > Bacteroidota > Bacteroidia > Flavobacteriales > Flavobacteriaceae > Aequorivita. Next base: position 99,382 of record OY970287.1, on the reverse strand, counting down.
GCTCATAGCTGGGCAGTTGCTCTATCGAAATTTCGGCATAGTTGCGAAGTCCGCCAAATTTTTTAATTTGGCTTCTTGAAAAGAAAAGGTAATAAGAAAATTAAAAAATTTGGCTCTTGCCTAACCGAAAATAATCGCTAATTTGCACGCTACGAGCCATATACTAAACCGTTGGCAATAATTATAAAAAAAACTAAAAATGAATATTAAAGATGGACTTTGGGAAATGACAAAAGAACAAAATCGACCCTTTTATGATATGATGTTAAATACAATTCCATCTGGAAGGATGGGGACACCTGACGAAATAGGCAAGGTAGCTGCCTTTTTGGTTTCGCCTTGTGCCAGTTGGGTAACAGGAATATGCCTAGCAGTTGATGGAGGGCAGCACAAATCTAATTTATAACAATTTATTCTATTAGACTAAAAAACAAAGACGTCCAATTTTGAGTAGCTAATAAAATTGATGGTTTTGAATGAATAAAGTACTGGTGGCAACAACGTGTATAAACCATTGCTTGGTCTGTGCTCATCTGGAAAATCCCTGCGGAATTTTCACGTAGATTTGTACTTGGAATGGTTCGGGCTTTAACACGCAACCGGCCCATACACAACAACGTTGTAAAACATACCCAAGAAAAATTCGGCTTTCAAATTAAACATTCAAAATTTTGAAAATAGTAACTTTTAAGTTACCTTTGTCTGAATGGAAAAAGTTAGGCAAGTAATACAATACAAAAATTATTTCGAGGAATTTCTACTTGCTCAACCGAAAAAGGTTCAGGACAAAATATTTAAGGTCATTGAAATAATCGAAACTTATCAGCACGTGCCGAAAACATATTTGGCACCAATGAAAACTCATAAAGGATTATTTGAGGCTCGAATAAAATTAGGTTCGAACATTTGGAGAGTTTTTTGCTTCTTCGATAAAGGTAAGTTAGTTATACTCTTAAACGGATTTACTAAAAAGACGCAGAAAACACCGAAAAAAGAAATCGACAAAGCTGTTCGATTAATGAAAGAGTATTACGAAGAAAAAAACAAAGGCAATGAAAACTAAAAGCTGGAAAGACATAAAAGACACAGTTTACGGAAAAAAAGGAACTGAACGCAGAGATGAACTCGACAGAGATTTTGAATCGTTTAAAATCGGTTTGCTTTTACGAAATGCACGTGAAGAAAAAAATCTGACTCAAGAACAACTTGGCGAACTGATTGATAAAAAGCGGACTTACATTTCGCGTGTGGAAAATAATGGCAGTAATCTGACTTTAAAAACATTGTTCGATATTGTGGAAAAAGGACTTGGCGGAAAGGTTAATATTTCGATTGAAGTGTAGAGAAAAGTACGTTTTACAACAACGTATATAGCTCATAGCTAGTTATTTGCTTAATCGAAGTTAAGGCATATTTGGAAAGTCGCCAAATTTTTAAATTTGACGATTTCCAATAAAAAAGATAAATAGTAAAATTTAAAAATCTGGCTTGTGCTTAATCCGAAAATAATCGCTAATTCACACGCTACGAGCCATATACAAGACCGTTGTGCATAATGCGGGAAATGTACTTTCCTGAAATAGGTTGACTAAAAATTAATCATTTAATTATAGTCACTTATGAAAACACAAAATGAACACTGGCGAAAAAAAAGCTATCAAAAAGTAACTTTAGAAACTAAACTTTTAGTCGTTGACCAAATCCTGAACGGTCAAGTATCCACAAACTTTGCTTCTAAAAAGTATGATGTTCCCAGAACTACAATTACCTATTGGTTGAGAAAATACAGTACTTTGGTACAACAAAACACAGGTATGAGTAAAAACGATGAGATTAAAAAATTAAAGGAACGCATTGAAGAACTGGAGTTTGTAAAGGACTTCCAACAAGATATTATCGCTGATATGGAACTTATTACAGGCGTCGATATGTCAAAAAACTCATTGCCCAAAACATTAGCAAAAGAGATAGAACTGAAGAAGAAAAACCGTTTAAAAGAAAATGGCTCTATCAATGTTTTGGGATTAGTAAACAAGCCTTCTACAAACGACTCAGAACCCAACAAAAACAAGAGCTAGACCATCAAATAATACTTACACTGGTCAAGGACTATCGTAAAAAAGTAGGCTCTGAAACGGGTGGAATAAAACTTTACGGTGCACTTAAACAAGACTTTATAAACGCTGGCATCAAAATGGGCAGAGATAAATTCTACCGGTTCCTAAGGCTACATAAGCTTTTGGCCCTAAAAGAAAAAATCACATCACCACAACAAACTCAAATCATATGTTTAAAAAATATAAAAACCTGGTAAAAGGCCACGTTCCTAAACGACCAGAACAACTCTGGGTAAGTGATATAACCTACATTAAAACCGAAAATGGGCATAACTATTTAGCATTGGTGACAGATGCCTATTCTAAACAAATTATGGGCTATAATCTAGACAACCATATGAGAACATCGCTTTGCACAGAGGCGCTCGCTATGGCTATAAAAAATAGAAAATATCCAAGTCAAAAGCTTATTCATCACTCGGACAGGGGATTCCAATACTGCAATCCTAAATATACCGAATTTGCTGAAAATAACGGAATTACGATGAGTATGGCCGAACAGTACGACCCTTACGAAAACGCTGTCGCTGAACGTATTAACAGAACGCTCAAATACGAATATGGCCTAAAACAAACAATCAAAAACACAGATTTAGCTCAAAAAATGACACATCAAGCAGTGTATATTTATAACAATTTAAGAACACATTTTAGCTTGTACTTAAGAAAACCAGCGGAAGTGCATTTAAATCCAAACATCAAATACAAGCCGTATCGAAAAAATAAGGTAAATTTACCTGAACTTACGATTTAAGAAAAGACCCAGAAAGTTATTCTGATTTTTTTGGCGAATTTAAAAGGCCATAAAAAAAATCGGAAATAACTTTCGTGAAAAGTAAAAAATAAACCTTGAAAAAAGGTCAACCTATTTCAGTATAATACAAAATCGTGCAAACCATCAACATTTAGGCAAAAAAGCCACCGCTAAAACAGCACATTTATTTTTTCCCAACGCTACAGCCAACGCTCAAAAAAATAAAAGAGCTGTTTTAGCCTTTGCGCTCAAAAAACCGTTAACAAGATTGTGAACAAGCTCATTCAAAAATGCTGTGATTTGCTTTTAGAATTTTGTTACTTTACGAATTACAATGAGCAAGAAATATTCAGACATAAAAAAAGAGTTGAAAATCAGAGTTGACAAAATAGTTGACAATGATTTAGCGTATCTAACACACTATTTTCAAAATCACAAAAACGGTGTTTCTCAATACTTTAAACCAACTGCAAAAGAGTATCTAACTGAACTGCACGAAGAAAATAACATTGCTCAAGAACCTGATTTTCAATATTATTTACCTATCGAATGGGATGTTCCATTTCCACCACCTAAAAACCCTAAATTTAAGTTTATCGACTTATTTGCTGGAATAGGTGGAATTCGGCTTGCGTACCAAAATAATGGTGGAAAATGTGTTTTTTCAAGTGAATGGGACAAATTTTCAAAGCAAACGTATGAGGCCAATTTTGGCGAAGTTCCTTTTGGCGATATAACTCAAATTTCAGAAAAAGAAATTCCAGACCACGACATTTTATTGGGTGGTTTTCCTTGTCAACCTTTTTCAATCGCAGGTGTTTCCAAAAAGAAGTCATTAGGTAGACAACACGGATTTTTAGATAAAACGCAAGGAACATTGTTTTTTGATATAGCTCGTATAATCAAACATAAAAAGCCAAAGGCCTTTATGCTTGAAAATGTAAAAAACCTTGTTTCTCACGATAAAAAGAAAACCTTTAAAGTAATAACCGAAACCTTATCTGAATTAGGCTATTCGCTTCATTACAAAATACTTGACGGACAAAATTATGTTCCACAACATCGCGAAAGAATTGTAATTGTAGGATTTAGAAAATCAATTTTCAAAGGAAAAGAAACCTTTGAGTTTCCTGCACCAACAAATGAAAGTTATGCAATAAGAGAAATTCTTCAACGCAAAGTAGACCCAAAATATACACTTTCCGATAAACTTTGGAACTACCTTCAAGAGTACAAGAAAAAACACAAAGCAAAAGGCAACGGATTTGGCTTTGGACTTACAGACCTTAATGGAATATCGAGAACAATGAGCGCACGGTATTATAAAGATGGTGCAGAGATACTAATTCCGCAAAGAGGTAAAAATCCAAGAAGATTGACACCAAGAGAATGTGCAAGACTTCAAGGTTTTCCAGATAATTTTATAATTCCAGTTTCAGACAATCAGGCTTACAAACAATTCGGCAATTCAGTTGTTTCGCCTTTATTTCAAGCAGTTGCCGAAAATATTGTAAAAGAACTTTCAAAAGTAGATGAGCATATTAGAAAAAGCAATTCAATCAGCGCAACAGTCTGAAATAGCATTTAGTAAATTTATTAAGCCCAACGATACAGGCTCGACTGGTGGACATCAAGCTGGTTTTCATTTACATAAAAATTCGTGGCCGTTATTTTTTGACGAAGAAGGACAAAAGGGTTCTAACAAAGACCATTTTGCCACAATAAAATGGCAAGATGATTTTGAAACGTCAAGCAGATTTATCTATTATGGAAAAGGAACACGGAACGAATATCGATTAACTCGATTTGGCAGAGGCTTTCCTTATCTAACAGATGATAACGTTGGCGATTTACTCGTGCTTGCCAAGAAATCTAAAGATTATTACGAGGCTTTTGTTTTAAGTAGCGATGATGATATTGAAGATTTCTTTGCATCCCTAAATATTTCTTCAACAGAAACAAATGCAATAATACCAAAACAATTTGAGCAGACAACAGAAGAAAGTCTTATCGATTGTTTTATAAATTACATAAATTCACTTTTAGTAGATTTTCCACCGACTTTAGATATAGCATCAAATTCAAGAAATTGCTATCTAAATGCTTACGGAATTACAGCAAATCATATAAAGTCAAATCCTGATCAGGAAATCCTTAAATGGCTTGAGGCAGAATATGACTTGTTTAAAACTTTGGAAAATGACCGCTATGCAGAATTGATAAAAAAACCATTTCCTTCAGTTGAGGAATTGGTTATTTCAGCAAATACAATACTTAATTGACGCAAAAGTCGAGCAGGTAAATCTCTTGAGCATCATTTGGAAGAGGTATTTCGGATTTCGGAACTCACATTCCAAACACAAGTAACAACCGAGAACAATAAAAAGCCAGATTTTCTTTTTCCAAATATCGAGGCTTACCATAATCCAAAATTTGATGAAGGAAAGTTGATATTGTTGGCTTCAAAAACGACTTGCAAAGACCGTTGGCGACAGATATTAAATGAGGCGGACAGAATTAAGACTAAACACTTATTTACATTACAGCAAGGAATATCAAAAAACCAATTGGCTGAAATGAAACAATATGATGTTCAATTAGTAGTACCAAAAGCATATTTGACAAGTTTTCCACAGGAACATCGAGCTGATATAATGATTTTGGAACAGTTCGTTAAGAAAGTAAATCACACACAGAATTAGCCAACGCTTAAAGCCATACACATTTACAGTCGCTAAAGCCAACGCACCACCAAAACTGTAAAAGAGTATGTCTTGCCAACGCTCACATTGGAACTAAAATTAAACTTTAAGCAACTGAAAACCAAGCAGAACCCAAAAGCACTATGCACAACAATGTATATAAAAAATAGGGCGATTTTGGCTTAATCGAAAGGTAATTGTGTATTTGCAATGCCACCACATTTTTAATTTTGTATTTTTATAACAAAAAGGTAAAAAAGAAAAATTAAAAATGTGGCTCGTGGCTCAACCGAATGGAAACAGCTTATCTACTGCCCTACTTTTCATATACTAACCGTTGTGCGCAATCCCTCATAGGCCCCAAGAAACTTCAGTACGTTGGCTAACGTAAAATCCGTAATTTTATAGGTATTAACCTTAGCTCTTTGCAAGGCCGTTTTTCAAAGTGTTGCTATTTTATGAAAGCACGAGCGCAATCCTGGTTGAAATGTTTGCCATCAGTACATTGGCGATACACTTGGTGTAATCCCGTTCAGAATAATTTCTTTGCCTAAAGCACATTTCCCTAGAGCTTTTAAATTTTATGGATATGGAAGAACAAATTAGTTTAGATGTAGTCAATAAAAATGCCGCAGGCATTGATATTGGAAGCAGGTCTCATTGGGTGGCGGTAGGTCAGAGTGACGATCTGATCAAAGAGTTCGGGGTCTACAATGAAGACCTTTATGAATTGGCAGATTGGCTCATACATCACAATATTGCCACTGTAGCTATGGAAAGCACTGGTAATTATTGGCAAAATCTGCACGCTGTCCTAATCTCCAAGGGATTGGATGTTACCCTTTGCAATGGAAAGTTTACCAAGAACATCAAAGGAAAGAAAACAGATGTGAAAGACTGTCAATGGATACAAAAACTGCATAGCCTAGGATTATTGTCGTCCAGCTTTCTACCAGATGAAGATACCGAGGTGTTAAGGACTTTTACAAGACATAGGCACAATCTCATCAAGCAAGCTGCCTCTGCGACCAAAAAGATGCAAAAGTACCTTAGATTGATGAACATTCGTCTTGATGTGGTAGTTAAAGATGTCGTAGGGCTTACAGGGCTTAAAATTATCAGGGCGATTGCTCTAGGGGAAACTGACCCAAAAAAGCTAGCTGCCCTAAGACATTACAACTGCAAAAAAAGTGAAGAGGAAATTGCCAAAGCGCTACATAGCAATGGCCGTAAGGACTTCCTCTATGCACTTAAGGACGAGCTCGACACATACGAGTTCATTCAAAAGAAAATCAGGGAATGTGATGACCGGATTGCCCATAAACTAGACGAGATAATAGGTAAGGATCCTGAAAAACAAGAACACCATATTGACAAAAAACCTTATAAACGCATCAATAAAAACACACCTAAAGACATTGATATCAATTTAAAGTCCTACCAAATGTTCAAGGGCACAGACCTCCTTGCCATTGAAGGAATGAGCTATAACACTGTCCTTACCATTATGAGTGAAGTGGGTTATGACGGTATCAAAAAATTCAAGACCGCAAAACACTTTACCTCTTGGCTCAGGCTTGCGCCAAACAATAAAGTCAGCGGTGGAAAAGTACTATCCAGCAAAATTGGCAAAGGAAGCAGCAGGCTTAAAATTGCCCTAAGAAATGCAGCCAATGCCATAGGAAATCTAAAAGACAGTACACCACTAAGAGATTTTTTTCATAGAATCAACTTTAGAAAAGGACGTGTCTCAGCCATAACAGCTACTGCAAGAAAACTAGCAGTTATCATTTGGAATATGGTCACTAAAGGAATTGCATATCAAAATCCAGAAGGCTATCTATTCCTAGACCAAAAAAGAAAACTAGGGCTGGTAAAGAGAATTAGAAAACAAATCGATAAATTTGGACTGACTAATGATGATTTGCAAATAACTGTAAATCAGTGATATAATTTTACGTTAGTCAGAAGCTGAAAACCGAACCTAACATTTAAAAAAGAACTATGAAAAAAATAATCGCTCTTCTGATTTTTATCCAATCTTGTGGATTTATATTTGGACAGGATAAAAATGAAATTTCTGTGAATTTCAATCATTTTGCTTTGTCAGTTAAGGACGCTGACCAATCTGCCGAATTTTATAAAAGTGTACTCAATCTGGACGAAATAACCAACCGAACGATTATTGACGGAATTAGGTGGTTATCTTTGGGAGAAGGAAAAGAATTGCATTTGATTTCAATTTTAAAAGATGAAATAAAAACAAATAAAGCTGTGCATTTGGCACTTACAACATCGGATTTTGATTTGCTAATTGCAAAACTTCAGTCTATGGAAGTTGAATACTCTGATTGGCCTGGAAATGTGAATAAAATTAACGTTCGCCCAGATGGAATACAACAAGTTTTCTTTCAAGACCCAAATGGATATTGGATTGAAGTAAATAGTGTCGGAGAGAAAAAAAATTAAAAGCCTGCGCACAACACCGTATATAATTTATTGCTAGTTCTAGCCTACTTACGAAAATCCTCGCGGATTTTCTATTCGGTTTTTATTTGCTAAATTACGTGCTTAACCACGCAACAAACCATATACAAAACCGTTGGGCGTAATTTACGAAAATCGAGGAAAACTTTGAATTTTTACCAAATTTTGGTATATTTGATAAAAGTTTATAAAAATGAAAAATACATCAATATCGCTCGGAAATTATTTTGACCAATTCGTACAGACCCAAGTTTCTGTTGGTCGATACAAAAACGTTAGCGAAGTAATCAGAGCAGGACTTCGACTGTTGGAAGATGAAGAAAGTAAAATTATTGCTTTAAGAGAAGCCATTAGAAAAGGAAAAGAGAGTGGAATAGTAGAAAACTTTGACCCAGTTCAAAACCTAAAAAATCTTAAAGCCAAACACGGAATTGATGCCTAAATATCGATTGACAAGTCTATCTAATCGAGATTTAAATGAGATTTGGGAATACACCTTTCAGAAATGGTCGATTAAACAAGCGGACAAGTATTATGACCTATTGATTGAATCCTTTAATCAAATTTCGGTTGACCCAAATTGCGGAAAGAATTACGATGGAGTTGAACCAAAACTGCGTGGACTCAAAACAGGAAAACATATTATATTTTTTGAACTGATAAATGACGACACAATTGAAATCAGCAGAATTTTACATCAAAGTATGGATATAAAAAATAAGCTTAAAAAATAAAAACTACGCCCAACACCGTGTATAAACCATTGCTGGGTCTGTGCTCATCTGGAAAATTCCTGCGGAATTTTCACGTAGATTTGTACTTGGAATGGTTCGGGCTATCACACGCAACTGTCCATACACAAAACCGTTGTGTGTAATGCAAGAAAAATCTTGCTAAATTGAAACATTTTTACAATTTAAAAATTTCGTAAATTTGAATTAAAGAAAGTATTTAATGAAACAACGATTTTATCTTGACACTTCAGTTTTTGGCGGAGTATTTGACAAAGAATTCGACGAATTTACTTTGCAATTGTTCGAACGAATTAAACTCGGGAAAATAACCTGCATCTATTCTGAATTGGTCGAGACCGAACTTGTAAAAGCACCTAAAAAAGTAAGAGACTTTTTTGCCGATTTGCCAAAAGAAAGTTTAGAAAAAGTTGAAATAACAGATGATATTCTTGCACTTGCGACCAAGTATGTTGAGGAAAAAGTTGTTGGAGAAACAAGTTTTGATGATTGCATCCATATCGCTACAGCAACAATTCATCGAGCGGATATATTAGTAAGCTGGAATTTTAAACATATTGTGAATGTTTATAGAATACGTGGATATAATTCAATAAATTTAAGAATGAATTACCCTTCATTGGAAATACGTTCACCTAAAGAAATTGTCGAGTATGAAAACTAAAGAAGAAAACAGTAAAAAAGAATTCGATACGGTAAAAACGTTTCGTAAAATCAAAGACCAAATTTCAAAAGACTTGAAAGGAATGAGTTTTAAGGAAATAAAGGAATACTTGAGAAAAGAAAGCTCAAAACTACAAACCGAGTAAGCACTACACACAACACCGTATATAAGCTATGGCTTGGTCTGGCTTTTTTTGGAAAATCTACGGATTTCCTAAAGTCGGTTTATATTTGGAGAGTTTTGTGCCAAAACACGCCACAGCTCATATACAAACACGTTGGCAACAATTAAAACTAAAACAATGAAAAAAAACTTATTAATAATACTAACTCTTTTATTTACTTCTCAACTTACACTGGCACAAACCGACAACCTACAATGGTTGGATATTGAATTAGCTAATTACCAATATCCTTATCCCGTTTCTACATTGGAATTGAAAATACAAGAACAAGATTTAAAAATGGCTTATATGGATATTAAGCCCGAAAACTATAATGGTAAAAATATAGTATTATTTCACGGAAAAAATTTTAATGGTGCTTATTGGAAAACAACAATCGAAGCGTTAAGCAAAGAAGGGTTTCGTGTAATCGTACCTGACCAAATTGGGTTTGGAAAATCTTCTAAACCAGAACATTTTCAATACTCCTTTCAACAACTTGCTCAAAACACCAAAACGCTTCTTGATACTTTAAATATAGTTAAGACCGCTATTTTAGGACATTCTATGGGAGGTATGCTTGCCACTCGATTCGCCTTAATGTATCCTAAAACTACCGAAAAACTGATTTTAGAAAACCCAATAGGGTTGGAAGATTGGAAATTAAAAGTTCCCTATAAACCTGTTGAATGGTGGTATGAAAATGAACTAAAAAGCAACTACGGAGGAATTAGAAAATATCAACTTGTAAGCTATTATGACAATAAATGGAAGCCTGAATATGATCAATGGGTAAACCTATTAGCTGGGTGGACATTAAATTCCGATTATAAAAAAATTGCTTGGAACTCGGCACTGACATACGATATGATTTTTACACAACCTGTTGTTTACGAATTTAAAAACATTACCGCTCCAACACTTTTAATTATTGGGACAAGAGATAGAACAGCACTTGGAAAACCCCTTGTTTCTGAAGAGGTCAGAAAAACTATGGGACTGTATAATGAATTAGGTAAACGAACTCAAAAAGAAATCCCTAATGCAAAATTGGTAGAAATAGAAAACGTGGGACACTTACCTCATATTGAAAAGTTTAATAGTTTTATTCAACCATTAATAAAATTTATGAAAGAATAACTGTTGCCAACACCGTATATAGCTCATAGCTGGGCAGTTTCTTAATCGAAGTTTCGACATATTTGGAAGTCTGCCAAATTTTTTAATTTGGCTTATTGATGAAAAAAGGTAATAAGAAAATTAAAAAATTCGGCTCGTGCTTAACCGAAAATAATCGCTAATTTACACGCTACGAGCTATATACAAACACGTTGTAAAACATACCCAAGAAAAATTCGGCTTTCAAATTAAACATTCAAAATTTTGAAAATAGTAACTTTTAAGTTACCTTTGTCTGAATGGAAAAAGTTAGGCAAGTAATACAATACAAAAATTATTTCGAGGAATTTCTACTTGCTCAACCGAAAAAGGTTCAGGACAAAATATTTAAGGTCATTGAAATAATCGAAACTTATCAGCACGTGCCGAAAACATATTTGGCACCAATGAAAACTCATAAAGGATTATTTGAGGCTCGAATAAAATTAGGTTCGAACATTTGGAGAGTTTTTTGCTTCTTCGATAAAGGTAAGTTAGTTATACTCTTAAACGGATTTACTAAAAAGACGCAGAAAACACCGAAAAAAGAAATCGACAAAGCTGTTCGATTAATGAAAGAGTATTACGAAGAAAAAAACAAAGGCAATGAAAACTAAAAGCTGGAAAGACATAAAAGACACAGTTTACGGAAAAAAAGGAACTGAACGCAGAGATGAACTCGACAGAGATTTTGAATCGTTTAAAATCGGTTTGCTTTTACGAAATGCACGTGAAGAAAAAAATCTGACTCAAGAACAACTTGGCGAACTGATTGATAAAAAGCGGACTTACATTTCGCGTGTGGAAAATAATGGCAGTAATCTGACTTTAAAAACATTGTTCGATATTGTGGAAAAAGGACTTGGCGGAAAGGTTAATATTTCGATTGAAGTGTAGAGAAAAGTACGTTTTACAACAACGTATATAGCTCATAGCTAGTTATTTGCTTAATCGAAGTTAAGGCATATTTGGAAAGTCGCCAAATTTTTAAATTTGACGATTTCCAATAAAAAAGATAAATAGTAAAATTTAAAAATCTGGCTTGTGCTTAATCCGAAAATAATCGCTAATTCACACGCTACGAGCCATATACAAGACCGTTAGCCACAAGTTAAACAAACATCAGTACATAAATGGAAAATCTACTATATTATCCTTGGATTAATGTTCCAAAATCTGATTGGACAAACAGAGCATTATTGTATTATGAAACTATTGGCTGTATAGTTCCAAGGCAATATAATGAAGAACCTAAAAGGTTTGAAAATCATATGCGTGAATTAGTTCAGGAGAATTTGGTTATTCCAGTCAATCCGGCTGAAATTATTAGTGACCCTTGGAATATAACAAGACCATTTATTGAATACGTAGAAAGTAAAGATTTCGACTTAAAAAAAAGACGAACTAAATTCTCAAACGGCTCTAAAGGTAGAATTCACCGTGGAAAATTTTCCAAAGCACCTCAAATCCATATAGATAAATTCGACAAAGAAGTTTTTTACAGATTAGAAAACGCTGGATTAGCGGAAAAGAGAGATGATGAATGGTACAATGTTGAAAAAGCAACGGCAAACGAATTAATGGCTTATATATCGACAATTATTGCTAAAAAATTGGATTGCAGACCAATGAGCGACAAATTGAGAAGATTTATTCCATCTTCCAGAGTTACGAAAAAGGATTTTAAGGAAATAAAAATTCAGCAAAGCAAAAGAGAAATTATTCTAAATGAAATTATTCCATTTCCCGAGAATATAGATTTTACTAAACTACGCAGATTTAAAGATGACCATTATGATTTACTGAATTCATTTAGGAATAAAGTTGAGCTAATTGCATTAGACCCAAGGATTGAAATTGAAACGGAATTTTTTAACGAGAAAATAAAGGAGTTGACTATTGGAAAAACGGAACTTACTGCTAAAATGAACGAAAGTAATTTTGGAAATATTGTTTTTGGTACTATCTGTGGAGCTGCAAGTGCAGGAATAGCGTTTAACGAAGGTTTTGGATGGTTAGCTATGCCAGCCTTTTTAAATGCAATTCATTCAGCTTTAAAAATTGAAACGGCAGAAGATATTCCTAATCAAGAAGGAATGAAATATTTAGCTTTAATGGAAAAGCGGATATCAAAACCTGTGGCTAACAACGTATATAGCTCATAGCTAGTTAGTTGATTAAACGAAGTTAAGGCATATTTGCGAAGTCGCCAAATTTTTAAATTTGACGATTTCGCAAAAAAAAGATAAATAGTAAAATTTAAAAATTCGGCTCGTGCTTCATCCGAAACTAATTGTTTAATTTGCACGCTACGAGCCATATACAGAGACGTTAGCGGCAAGCTGGAAAAAAAATTCTGCTTATATTTAAAAATTCGGAATAAAAAGCCAGCCGCCCAAACAGCACATTTATTTTTTACCAAACGCGCAATGCCAACGCCGAAAAAATAAAAGAGCTGTTTTTGCCAACGCTCAAACGAAAAAATACAATTAAAAAAATAGGCGGAAATCGAAAAGCCTTCAATGAGTAGATATAACCTCTAAATTTCGAAATATGAAAAATCCGAATTATTAGAAGGATTTTCCATCGAGGAGTTACAAGAAAGAGATGAGTTTTCAATCATCTTAGCAGCTCCAGGTTGCTGCTCTTGTTTTGACCCAACTCCTTGCTGTTGTTTTGGCGGACCTTGTTGTTAACGCCATTCAATTAATGGAAAATTAAAGGGGGCAGAAATGCCCCCATTTTAAAACTTAAAAAAAATAAGATGTACTCTAAGATTGAAATACACGAAACTGACTTTCCTAAAAAATATTTATTCATAAATGACGACAATCTAATTTTTGGCGGATTTATGATAAAAGATATCATTGAATTGCTTAAACAGGGTTTATCAACAAACGAAATAACAATTAAACTTGAAGAAAAATATCAAACTGTAATCGATAAAGAAGTCGTAGAAAAAATCATCAATAAAGAAATTAAATCATTGGTTGAGAAGCCTAAAAAAAGAAAAATGATAAAACTTCTTAAAGTTTCTATCCCAACCAATTTAAAATTTCCAAAATTAATTTTAAGCCTATTCAATTATAAAATATTCTATCCAGTATTAATCATTTCCTTACTTATAAATACTCATTTTTTCTTTACCAATGATGAATTTAGTCTAGACCTAAGCAATATGCAAAGGTTTTATGCAATCCTAATATTATTGGTTATGTTGGCATTTCACGAATTAGGACATATAATAAGTGCCAAATATTACAATATAAATATTAAGGAAAGTGGTTTAGCGATCTATTTTATTGTACCTATCTTATATGTCAACCTTAACGAATCTTGGAAATTGGAAAGAAATAAAAAAATTAAAATAAATTTATCTGGTATATATTTTCAATCACTCATAGGTCTAATTATATTCTTATTAATTCGCTATACGGATATTCAAACCAGTTTTTTATGGTATCTATTTATTGTCAATTTCCTTGTAATTTGCTTAAATCTAAATCCATTTTTTAGATTTGATGGTTATTGGGTATTAGCAGATTTAATGAAAGAAAATAATTTAAATGGAGCTTCAAATGACTATTTAAAAAGTATTTTACATAAATCTTCAAAAAGATTTTCTTTAAAATTAAAAATTTATGCAATTCTTAAACTAATATTCCTAATTGGATTTTTTAGTTTTATCGCTTTCGAACTCTATCAATATATTCGCATTGCGGCAATTACACATAATTTGTCAAGCATATATATTTCAGCAGGCGTGTTAATCACAATTTTTTTACTCAACTTAATAAATTATAAATATGGATTTAGAAAACCAAAGACAGGAAATTAGAGACAGAGTTTACAACCCAACAGATTTTGATTTAGTTAGAGAAAGTTATCATTTTTCCTTATTCAGCGCAAATCTTATGAAATTTTTGCCACACCTAAAAAGGAAAGATTACAGAAAATTATACCAAGAAAAATACTATTTTCAATATACATCGTCTGTCGAACTCGACAGTCTAAAATATCTCCAAAGGTCAAAAATAATAAACCATAGTAGTTTTGATTTTACTAATCCCGATAAGTCAATAAATTATGTGTTCGCAGCTTTTCACTTGGGGTCTTATCGAACCATTATCACCTATCTATACGAGCAAGGCTTAAAAATTGCATTGATTATTGATGATAGTGTATTTGTGGAGCAGATGGATGCCATTAAAAACACTTTTGCAAAATATATTCACGGTAAGGAGAGTTCAGATTTAATAATTTTAAACGTTAGCGATAGAACTTCAATATTTCAACTTAAACAATTAGTCGAAAAAGGGTATGTAATGGGTGTTTATTTGGATGGTAATACGAGTTTAAATTCCAAAGCACAAGATTTTTCTAAAGGTTATATTCCAATATCGTTTTTTGACCAAAAAATATATGTTAAAAACGGTGTGGGTAAATTGGCTGCTATTCTAAATGCAAAAATTATTACTTCTATCTCTCATAGGGACGAGAATGAAGAAAACACTATTGAATTTTTTGAAGAAATCTCAATGGATGATTATGCAGACAAACAAGAATTCTCCGTAAAAGCAATTGAAAAATGCTATTCCTACCTTGAAAGACTAGTTGTAAAATATCCAATGCAATGGGAATGCTGGAGTTATATTCATAACTGGTTTCCTAGAAACATACAAATCGCTTACGAACCAACCCAAAATAACGTTTCAAAATTTAATACGGAACGTTATGATTTATATGAAGTAAATGAAAAACACTTTATTTTTGACCTATTCTCTTATCAATCATACCCAATACCTACTAAAATTAAGAAAGCTTTAGAGCAAAATAAACTAAAAAAAATCGATAAAGATTTTCTATCCGCTTTAAAAAGCAAGAATATTGTTGTGTGATATGAGAAGTTTTCTTATTTGGTTATGGCTGTTAATTAGTCCGCTCTGTTTTTCCCAAAAGAGTAAAATTCCTTTACGTGAAATTTATACTGATAAAAATAAGCTAGTATATATAATGAAAGACAATTTTACAAGTTCAGAGACGACTCTTGATGCAATCTTGAAAATCCCTAATATCTACATTGACAGTAAAAGCACATTAAATTATAAAAATCGACCAGTAGATATTTGGATTGACGAAAAAGCCCAAAATATTCCAAACAACACATTAATCTCTTTGTTAAGGAATATGCCAATAGGTTTAATTTACAGCATTGAAGTTATTCAAAATCCTAATGTTTTTTATAATACAGAAACTGATTTTTTAATAAATATTAAAACGGAACACCTATTATCAACTGCAAACTTGAACTTGTTTAATATTTCAATAGTACAAGATGAAAATTCAAAATTAAATTCATATATAAATTTTAAAAGAGCATATAAAAAATTCTTTTTCCAAATCAATACAGCATTTTCAGCAGGAGATAATATTGAAAAAAAAGAAAACTTTACCTTGGTTTCAAACAATTTGAATACTTCTGCTAATTATGATAATACATTTGTTACAAATAATAGATTTTTTTTTGAAACTTCTATATTTTACGATTTGAATTTTCGAGATAAAATTGGGGTCAATTTTAAACATTATTCTAATACAAATAATAATGTATTTAATATTTCGAAAAACCTTCCTCAATCTTCAACCCATTTTTTAAACAACCAACAAAAAACTGAATTTAATGATTTGGAAATATATTATTTGCAAAAACTGGATAAAGGAGGAACAAAATTTAAAATGATTGGCAATTTAAGTTCCTTTGAGAAACCAGAGAATTTCAATGATTTCAATGTATCTCCACCATCAAATAATTTTACTTATGATTTATCACAAATCGGCAATTTAATATACAAAAAAGAGCTTTTTAAGGCGGATTTAATTATTCCAACCACCTATCTGCCTTTTACCCTCAATACAGGGTTCGAGTATTTTAAAAATACAAATTCCATAAATCTAACTTTAGATAGGAAAGTAAATTTTATTGTGCAACAAAAAAATGTTTATGCATTAGTAGATAAGAAGATAAATGATTTCGTTTTTCAAATTGGTCTAAAAGTAGCTAAAAACAAAAGCCAAGTAGATTCCCTTAATATTAATAAAAACACCTATGAATTTTTACCGAGTGCAGAGGTAACATACCTCGTCAATAAAAAAAACAAAATAACCCTGTCTTATACTAGAAAAATAAATCAAACCAATACACTATTTATAAATAATCTATTAATCACAAATGATAATTTTACAAGTGTAAATCCCGATATTTTATTCAACACTTCGCATAATGTACTAACAAGTTTTTCTTACTTTAACTACAACTACTTAACATTAGGTTTCTCTCGCCCAAATAATATCTTTATTCCTTTCTATGATTCCATAAAAAATAGTCTATCCTTTCAAACCATACACAATCCTCAATATTATAATGTAAATTTAAGTTTTCCCTTAACTAAAAATATATTCAGATTGGCACTCAAAGATTATTTGCAGAACTTTAATGATTACTCATTTTCTTTCTCTACTGGGTCTAATTTTTTACGATACAATAAAAAAACATATTCAAATTATTATTTAAGTATTAATGGAAAAACAAATCTTTTTTATGATATAGATTTATTGGTCAATTCTTCCTTAATAACAACAAATGATTGGCCCCTAAACGCAAACACCAAAAACCTCTATAAATTGGACTTTTCACTAAATAAATATTTATTTTCAAATAACTTAAATATATCCATTGGTCTAAATGATTTGTTCAATACATTTAATCGAACTACAACCTCAATTACTGAAAATAGCTATTTAGAGATTGTCGATTCTTTTAATTTACAAAAAGTAACGTTAAGTGCGGTTTATGATTTCGGCACAATTTTAAAACCTAAAAAAAACAAAAAATTATGAAACATATAATTTCAATCCTAATCCTGCAATTCGTTTTGTTTTCAAGTTTTGGTCAAAACATACAATTATCTGGTAATATAACAGACAGCATAAATAATCCTATTGAATACGCAAATGTTGGAATACTGAACAAACCTATTGGAATTGTCTCCAATTTGGATGGAACTTTTTTACTTAATTTAAGTAAAGAAAATGAAAACGACACACTCCGTGTTTCCAGTCTAGGTTTCAAAAGTCAAGATATTTTAATTGCAGATTTACTAGATAAAAAATCAACTCTTTCTATTAAACTAAAAAAGTATGTAGAAATTTTGGATGAGGTTGTTATTAGTTCAAAAAAACTAAAAACATATACCGAAGGCAAAACAAAGACAAAAACAAAACAACAAGTTATTTTCGCCAATCCAGATTTAACCAATATCAATTTAGGTTCAGAAATTGGCAGAAAATTTAAATTAGGCGATGACGACCCAAGCCACTTAACACAATTCAAATTTTACATAAAAGACAATAATTTCGATTCCGTAAAATTCAGGATTAACATTTATACAATTGTAGACAATAGACCCGATAAAAAAATAAACACTCAAAATATTTTCACTTCTGCAGATAAAGATTATATAGGTTGGGTTGTAGTTGACCTTTCCCCTTTTCACATTGTTGTTAAAGAAGATATTGTGGTAGCAGTTGAATGGATTGGTCATTCCAAAAAAGGGAATGAATTAAACTTACCGATTATAATCCCTTCCTTCGGCTCAACACATTATTATAAATTCGGTAGCCAAAATTCTTGGGAAAAATATGGAAGTATTTCTTCTTCGATGGAATTGACTTACGAACAATAAGCAATCAATTCATATGTACAAATTTTATTCTCCAATACTTGTTATTAACTATAAATTGTTAATTTTATCCATCTTAACATTTAAAAAATAATATTATGGCATCAACATCAGAAGTAGGTCACGCAAAAAATGTTGCAAACTTTCAAGACGTAATTGCATTTGTCAACGGTTACGGGGCAACCTACAACCCCTCAAAAAACAGCCTAAAACTTCCGCAACTTGAAACCTTGTACACCGAAGCAAAGGACAGCCTTAACAATGTTACCGCAGTAAACACAACTTACAACAACGCAGTTAACGAACGTGTAGAAGCATTTGAAGATTTACGCTCCCTTTCAACACGTTTAGTAAACGCCCTCGAAACTACGGACGCATCAGACGAAAAAATTGACGATGCAAAAGGTTTTAACCGCAAGATGCAGGGCAAACGTGCTTCCAAGATTGAAACACCCATTGACCCAAACACACCAGCACCCAAAACCATAAGTTCAAGCCAACAATCCTACGACCAATTAATCCAACATTTTGAAGGAATGATTTCAGTTTTGGAAAGCGAACCAAGCTATGCTCCCAACGAAACCGATTTACAGGTAACCAATCTAAAAACAAAAGCAGCAGATTTACAAATCAAGAATGA
Source organism: uncultured Flavobacteriaceae bacterium (assembly GCA_963716065.1). Lineage (GTDB taxonomy): Bacteria > Bacteroidota > Bacteroidia > Flavobacteriales > Flavobacteriaceae > Aequorivita. The sequence goes on along the minus strand of OY970287.1, from coordinate 80,206 downwards.
AAACGTCGCCACAGCATACACAGACGTAAGCAATGCACGTATCGAAAGAAACAAAAAGTTATACAAAGATGACGAAGGATTGGTGGACACCGCAGGCGAAGTAAAGAAGTACGTCAAATCCGTTTATGGAGCCACAAGCCCCGAATACGGTCAGATTAAAGGGATTAAATTTAGAGTAGTAAAGACATAGGACAACCACCAAAGGAAATATAGCTACTACAATTAGTATTATACCAACAGCATTTAGAAAACAAGCAACTGCCGTTAGAAATATAACAACTACGTAAAGAATTATAATTACTGCAATTAGAAATATATTAACTTCCAAAAGAAATATAGCTACCGCACTTAGAAATAAGACTACTCCCAAAAGAAATATGACTACTACATTTAGAGTTAGAGCTACTGTAAAAAGAAATATAGCTACTGCCTAAAAATCCGTTTGAACAACGCCGACGCTAAAAGCCATACACTTTCACAATTCGCGCAAAGCCACCACGCCACCAAAAATTGTAAAAGAGTATGTCTTGCCAACGCACACATCCGAACAGACGACAAAAAAGATAACCTGAAAAGCAGAACGCAGCAAAGCCAGCCGCTAACAATGTATAAACGCAATAAGGGCAACGTTTTTTAACCCGAAATTCCTATCTTTCAGGAAAGTTTCAGTAAAACCGAAAAGTAATCGTATCATTTCCCCTTACTGCGTTTATACTGAACCGTTGGCAACAAGCTGAACCAAAAATTGAACATTTATGAAAAAAATTTACATTATCGTTTTAATTACAATTCTGACCTTATCATCTTGTGGAAAAAGCAAACAAGAATTGGAACTTGAAAAAGCGAAAGTTGAATTAGAAAAAACCAAATTAGAGTTAGCGGAAAAAAATAAAGCTGAAGAACAAGCTAAAGAACAGGCTATAATTTTACAGCAAAACGCGGAAAAACAAAAAATTCACGAACAAAAAATTAATGTTGGGAAACAGAAAAGGCTTGTTGAATTCAATGAAATACTCCAAAAATACCCATCTATTTTAGCTCAAGCCGAGGCAAAAATTAATGAAGTCAATTCGTTTCATTTAGGTCGCTCATCTACAACAAAACAAAAAGAACTGAACGAAGCCTATAGTCAATTAAATGAAATTAGAAACTCCGCCAATAATTTGAAAAATGAAATTGCACAATTGGAATTTAGCAAAACATTTGATTTTCAAAAAAATCCAAAAACATTAATGAATTATATTTTTAAATCGGCTAAAAAAGGAGACTTTTCAAACTTTCGTTATTTATGTGACCCATATGCCGAAAATGATACAGACACAAAAGCTATGTGCTTTATTGAAATGCAATCTCAAAAACAAAAAGAGCTGATTATATCCAGCCTTGGAAATGGTAGAATAATGGGAGAACCGAAAATCAAAGGAGACAAAGCCGAAATCGAATTTGCTTATGGAGAAAGCTCAAGCAATCTTGATACAATGAATTTGATTAATAGAAACGGATTTTGGTATTTAAGTAGCATTTAAAATAAAGCCAGTTGCCAACACAGTATATAAAAAATTGCTATTCTGTGCTTTACCAATGTCAGTTGCTTTGTTTGCTAGCTTCTGATTTTCCTTCGGAAAATCCTCGCACACAAACACGCAACTTTCCATATACATAAACGTTAGCCACAATATTTACCAACCATCATACAATCGAATATGAAAGAAACAATTGACCCAAACAGACCTTACAATAGAACTGAAATAAATAAGGAATTTAATAAGGTAAAAGCGGAGATGCATCAAGAGGCTTTGGCAAGAGGTCAAGCAAAATATAATGATGGTAAAGCATTATATAAAGACGGTTATAACGGAAATGAATTGAGAGGTGGCGATGCTTACGAATATGACCACGCAAGGTCAGCAGAAGAAATTTTCAATAAATACAAAGCAACACATACTGATAAGCAAATTGCAAAAATTGTCAATCACCGCTCAAATATTATAGTTACAAATACTGATATTAATAGATTTAAAGGAAAGTATCGATTTGAGGATAAGCTCAAAAATGTCGGAAGAGCTAAAGAATTAGGAATTAACTTAGGGTTTACTAAAAAGGCACTTAGAATGGCCGATTTAAATATGTCACTAAAAGCCGATAAATTAGCTGGAGGTTTTTCAAAAGGAATTTCCGCATTTTTTAAAGGTCTTTTCATTTTCCTATTGAGGTTTTGGAAATTTATTGCGATTGCAATATTTACTATTCTACTTATTCTTCTTCTGTTGAAATTGTATGATTGGTTCAACACAAATCAATCAAATGAAATAAACGAAACAAAAACAGAACAAAACATTATTCAGGAAACTACAATTGAAGATAATGTTTTCGAAGAAAGAGTATTGGAAAAGTCTGTGAAATTTGGTCAACCTTTAGTTGATTTAACCAAATCAATTACAAAAATTTCAGAGTTTAATTCTATTGTTAACAATCAAAATGTTATTCCTGTAATTGGTTCGATGTTCGAGTATAATTCCACCACTATTTCAAGTGATGGCAGAGCAGTATTGGCAGGATTTGCGAATGAATACAAAAAATTGAAAGTTCCAGTCAAAGTGCTTATCGAAGGGTTTACTTGCACAATTGGTTCCTCAGAATACAATCAAATGTTAGGCGAAAAAAGAGCGGATAATTTGAAGAAGCAATTAGTTGATTTTGGTGTTGATGAAAATGTAATCACTATCAAACCAGTTGGTAAAGAAAATTTCGTTTCAACCAATAACGGAAATAACGATTTATTGTTGAATAGGAGAAGTAATGTGACGATAATGAGTGCGGAATAATACTGTGGCTAACAATGTATATAAAAAATAGGGCGATTTTCTTTTAATCCGAAGGTATTTTTGTGTCTGCTAAGTCGCCATATTTATAATTTTAGTATTTTTAGAAATGAAAAGTTAAAAAAGAAAAATTATAAATATGGCTTGTGGCTCAACCGAATGGAAAAAGCTTACTTTCTGCCCTACTTTTCATATACGTAACCGTTGGCATTCATTGAGAGGAACCGTTAAAAATGACAATTATGAGTAATTTAAATGACATTAAATCGGAAATTGAAAAATATGCGAATGACTCAAACCTGACTGAATTACAAATCGTTGAGAAACTGGAAAAACATTACTTTGACAAAAAAGTAAACGAGAATTTAAAGCTGTATAAAAAAGGAGAGAAAAAAGTGAGCGAAATAACAAAAGACCTGAAAATCTCGCCACGAAAATTTTATGCGATTTTAGAAAAGAAGAAAATAGGACACAAAAAATATAAAAAGGAGTAAGTTTAAATATAACGTTTGACTTTTAGCTCGTTTGCAAAATCAAAACTGAACTGAATGAAAAATTAACTTAAAGTATTCAAAATAAGAACTATTTTTGAAATAGAAAAATTGATAACAATGATACAGGAAAATACTGGACCAAAATATTCAGAAATGCTAATACAACTTGTCGAAGAATTCAATGAACTATTGCCAAATGAACTGACATTTGAGGAAACTCTAGAAGTTGGGATTGAAGCTTGGAATTTAGCAAATAATAAAGAATTTTTAGTATCCAAAAGCTTATATAAAAAAGAATTAGAAAATTATAAAAATCAATCTATTATTGAAAAAATGGTTGATTTTAAAATAGATAAATTCCCAAAATCTAACAATGTGATTGTTGATTATAGTACAACAGACAACATCCTTCAAGTTAAAACTCAAACACAGGAAAATCGTTTTAATAGTATTATAAATCAGATGGTAAGTATGAAACCAAAAAAGACTGAAAACGGAATTTTGTCTAATAAGATTAAGTCGGAATAAAAAACAACGAAATGCCAACACCGTATATAATTAATGGCTTGGTTCTCGCCTACTTACGAAAATCCTCGCGGATTTTCTATTCGGTTTTTATTTACTAAATTAGGTGCTTAAACACGCCACTAATCATATACAAACACGTTGGCATTCATTGAGAGGAACCGTTAAAAATGACAATTATGAGTAATTTAAATGACATTAAATCGGAAATTGAAAAATATGCGAATGACTCAAACCTGACTGAATTACAAATCGTTGAGAAACTGGAAAAACATTACTTTGACAAAAAAGTAAACGAGAATTTAAAGCTGTATAAAAAAGGAGAGAAAAAAGTGAGCGAAATAACAAAAGACCTGAAAATCTCGCCACGAAAATTTTATGCGATTTTAGAAAAGAAGAAAATAGGACACAAAAAATATAAAAAGGAGTAAGTTTAAATATAACGTTTGACTTTTAGCTCGTTTGCAGAATCAAAACTGAACTGAATGAAAAATTAACTTAAAGTATTCAAAATAAGAACTATTTTTGAAATAGAAAAATTGATAACAATGATACAGGAAAATACTGGACCAAAATATTCAGAAATGCTAATACAACTTGTCGAAGAATTCAATGAACTATTGCCAAATGAACTGACATTTGAGGAAACTCTAGAAGTTGGGATTGAAGCTTGGAATTTAGCAAATAATAAAGAATTTTTAGTATCCAAAAGCTTATATAAAAAAGAATTAGAAAATTATAAAAATCAATCTATTATTGAAAAAATGGTTGATTTTAAAATAGATAAATTCCCAAAATCTAACAATGTGATTGTTGATTATAGTACAACAGACAACATCCTTCAAGTTAAAACTCAAACACAGGAAAATCGTTTTAATAGTATTATAAATCAGATGGTAAGTATGAAACCAAAAAAGACTGAAAACGGAATTTTGTCTAATAAGATTAAGTCGGAATAAAAAACAACGAAATGCCAACACCGTATATAATTAATGGCTTGGTTCTCGCCTACTTACGAAAATCCTCGCGGATTTTCTATTCGGTTTTTATTTACTAAATTAGGTGCTTAAACACGCCACTAATCATATACAAACACGTTGGCAACAAGCTGAACCAAAAATTGAACATTTATGAAAAAAATTTACATTATCGTTTTAATTACAATTCTGACCTTATCATCTTGTGGAAAAAGCAAACAAGAATTGGAACTTGAAAAAGCGAAAGTTGAATTAGAAAAAACCAAATTAGAGTTAGCGGAAAAAAATAAAGCTGAAGAACAAGCTAAAGAACAGGCTATAATTTTACAGCAAAACGCGGAAAAACAAAAAATTCACGAACAAAAAATTAATGTTGGGAAACAGAAAAGGCTTGTTGAATTCAATGAAATACTCCAAAAATACCCATCTATTTTAGCTCAAGCCGAGGCAAAAATTAATGAAGTCAATTCGTTTCATTTAGGTCGCTCATCTACAACAAAACAAAAAGAACTGAACGAAGCCTATAGTCAATTAAATGAAATTAGAAACTCCGCCAATAATTTGAAAAATGAAATTGCACAATTGGAATTTAGCAAAACATTTGATTTTCAAAAAAATCCAAAAACATTAATGAATTATATTTTTAAATCGGCTAAAAAAGGAGACTTTTCAAACTTTCGTTATTTATGTGACCCATATGCCGAAAATGATACAGACACAAAAGCTATGTGCTTTATTGAAATGCAATCTCAAAAACAAAAAGAGCTGATTATATCCAGCCTTGGAAATGGTAGAATAATGGGAAAACCGAAAATCAAAGGAGACAAAGCCGAAATCGAATTTGCTTATGGAGAAAGCTCAAGCAATCTTGATACAATGAATTTGATTAATAGAAACGGATTTTGGTATTTAAGTAGCATTTAAAATAAAGCCAGTTGCCAACACAGTATATAAAAAATTGCTATTCTGTGCTTTACCAATGTCAGTTGCTTTGTTTGCTAGCTTCTGATTTTCCTTCGGAAAATCCTCGCACACAAACACGCAACTTTCCATATACATAAACGTTACCACACATTAGACCAAAACTGTAACATTATAGAAAAAGAACAATCTATTAGATTAAAATAGACAATGAAAAAAACATATTTCCTAATTAGCTTATTTCTTACAATCATAGTTTTTGCTTGCAAAGACGAAAAGTCGAATGAAAATTTAAAATCACAAATTGAAACCGAAAATAATGTCGTTTTTAAAATTGACGAACGAACAGAATTTTTTCGGACAATATTCAATATCGCAGCTCAAGATGTTTTACCAGAAGATATAAGACCTTGCCAAACAGAATATCTAAATCGAGTTAACCAGCATTTCCTTCAATATAAAAGTCACCCATTAATAAATTGGCTTTACGAGGATGAAAACATCGGAATTGATTTTTCAACTATTGGTTTAATGTTTAAAGACTTACAAACTTTTGAATTTGACACTACTTATTCTAAAGAATTGAAATATTATGGATTGAACGAAAAAACACTTGATTCTGTAAAACCTTTTATGATAGATTTTTATAAAAAGTCAAATTTTAATGAATTTTTTAAAAGCAATCTTAATTATTATAATCAGGCTATTTCTAAAATAGAAAAGCAAGTTTCAGACGAAAAATTATTCGATAAGGTTATGGAATTTTATCAAATTAAAGAAAAAGGCTTGGAACTAATTGTATTTGTAGAATTGACAAATAGTGCTAATAATAAAGCAATGGACTTCTACGATAATTACAATTCAAAAAAAAGAGCAATTATTTTAGCAAACTATTGTGAATTATATACTGAACCAAATTTCTCTAATGATATTTTGCAATTGGATAATTCAACACGAGGAGTTTTATATCACGAAATTTCGCACCTCGCAACTGACAAATTACTCGATAAATATATTGGAAAATTAAGTCAATACAATTCCATTTGTGAAGATTGTAATGATATGAATATAAAAGATAAAGTTGACCATATGGTTGTTTATCCATTACAAGCAATTATGATGGAAAGATTTGATAATAATAGCAGAGGAAGTGATTTTTACTTGACAAAATGCACAGACGTTAGAAAAGATATTTATCAAAGATTAACCGAATATAAACCAGAAAAAAAAGTGACTTTTGAGAAAATCTATTTAGACTGTATAAATTTGATAAAAGCATCAGCATCGGAATAATAACGTGTGGTAACAACGTATATAAAAAATAGCGCGAGTCTTTGCTAACACTAAGGTTCGGGCATTTTTGGGAAGTCGCCAAATTTTTAAATTTGACGATTTTCAATAAAAAAGATAAATAGTAAAATTTAAAAATTCGGCTTGTGTTTAACCGAATGGTAGTCGCCTTTTTTCCGCCCTACTATTCTTATACAAGACCGTTACCCAACATTTGAAAAAAAACCGAGAATGATAAGAAATTATTGGAAAGAAGAATGGAAAGAGATTCAATTTGATGACAAAATTTCTGAAAACGAAAAATATAAAATATCAAATTACGGCAGAATTATAAACTGCAAAACCGACAAAGAGTTTCTTGTAAAAGAATCATTTATAAACGGGTACCAAAATTTGCCTTTAAAACAAAAACGGAACGGAAAATCGACCAGCAGATACGTTCACAAACTTGTTGCGGAACATTTTCTGGAAAAAAAGAACGGAATCTGTGTTATCCATTTGAATTATGACAAAACCGACAATCGAATTGAAAATCTAAAATGGGCTAACAAAAGAGAAAAAGAACTTCATCAATTCAGCCATCCGAATTGGGGAGAAATTGTTAAAAAAAGAAGTAAAAATATTGGTAAATTAAGCGAAGGAAAAGTAAAAATCATTAAACGTCAATTAAAAAATAATAGAAATAGGATCAATATGATTGCGAAACGCTTTGGAGTATCTGATACTCAAATCCGTAGAATAAAAACAGGAGAAAACTGGAATTATGTAACCGAATAAAAAACGTTGGGTAACACCGTATATAGCTCATAGCTGGGCAGTTGCTCTATCGAAATTTCGGCATAGTTGCGAAGTCCGCCAAATTTTTTAATTTGGCTTCTTGAAAAGAAAAGGTAATAAGAAAATTAAAAAATTTGGCTCTTGCCTAACCGAAAATAATCGCTAATTTGCACGCTACGAGCCATATACTAAACCGTTACCATTAATACAAAAAAATCCGTCTTCGGAAAAATATTTCGGTCTAAACATAAAATAAATGTAATTAATTCGTTACATTTGCAATATGAGAGAAATCGATATTACAGAAGAAGTGTTTGGAATTTATCGACAAACAAAACGACAGAGTTTCGCTGAAATTCTTCCAACTCGTAGAAGTGATTGGAGAAATTAAAGTTATTAACTCAAACTTTCTGAAAAAACTGCTATCAACTCAATTTTACGAATTGAGAATTAAAGCAGGAAACGAATATCGAATCGTAATCTTTGCTATCGACCATCTGAATTTTGCCGAATGTACTAAAGCTGTTTGTTTGTGCGGATTTCAGAAAAAAGGAACTAAAGATTACAAAAAGGCAATTAAACAAGCCGAAAAAATATTAGAAGATTATCTTAAAGAAAAATAATTATGGGAAAATCAATAAACGCAAAAGAACTAATTGCTGAACGTTATGGCAAAGAAGGTTCTAAAGAACGAGAAGAATTTAGAGAAAATGCTTTTTCCTACTATTTTGGAGAAATCATTAAAAGTCGGAGAAAAGAATTAGATATGACGCAGGAAAATCTTGCTGAAAAGGTTGGAAAGAAAAGACCATATATATCACGAATTGAAAATGGAGAAGATATTCAATTATCGAATTTTGCTCTGATTGCGAATGCGTTGGGATTATCAATTCAACTAACTGCGGAATAAGTACTAATGGTAACACCGTGTATAATTAATGGCTAGTTTTAGCTTGCGTACGAAAATCCTTGCGGATTTTCTAGCTGGTTTGTACTTGCCGAATTTTGTGCTTAACCACGCCACTAATCATACACAAAACCGTTACCCACAAGCTGAAAAGCCAACCGCACATTAGGCACATTTGTTTTTTTTCCGACACACAAATCCAACGCTAAAAAACCAAAAGAGCCTAATTTCTCCAACGCTTGACCGAAAACAGAAAATAATTGAAAATAAATTTGGAGACCTCCCCTATGCCGACCCCATCTTTGTAGTGTAATTAATTTTAATCATTAAAATCTTAAAAAGATGAAACGACAAATTGAAGTATTTACAGCTGGATGTCCAGTTTGTGAACCAGTGGTAAAAATGGTAAAAGAAATGACTTGCGACTCTTGCGAAGTTACAGTTTATAATACAGTTGAGCAATGTGACTCTAAAGTATGTATTGACAAAATGAAAGGGTACAACATCACTTCTTTACCTGCCGTAGCGGTAAATGGAAAACTGCTCAACTGTTGCAAAGACAGAGGAGTAAGTAAAGATGAATTAATCGCTGCTGGAGTTGGAAAAGCAATGTAAAAAGAAGTTGCTAAATTTATCATCAATACATTCCAAACGCTGTAAACAGCGTTTGGAATGTATTTAATTGGAATCATTATGTTGCCTAAAGATTTAACGAAAGACCTTAAAGACCGTTTAAAGAGTATCAACGGACAAGTAGAAGGAATTATAAAAATGCTTGATGAAAGTGATAATCCTACTCAAATTCTCAATCAGTTTAAAGCGGTTAACAAAGGGTTTGAAAAAGCCCAACATCTTCTTTTAGACGAAGTATTCAGAAAAACATTGGCTATTAAAATTGCAGAAGCATTAGAAACTTGCCCAGGCAATTGCGGTCAAGAGGAAAAAATTGCAACCATAAGAAAGCAGTTCCCAAACTTAAATCTCTATGAGCTTACTGACAAAATGAAAGAAATTGAATCCATTTATGAATTTCTACAAACAAATACAGACAAAAATATGCAAACTATAACTTTAACAATTGACAATATGGTTTGTCAAGGATGTGCTGAAAAAATAACAGACATTTTAAAAGAATTAGAAGGAGTTAAAAAAGTAAAAACCAAAACGATACAGAAATCGGTACAAGTGGAATTTAATCCAGACCAGATAAATGAATCAGAAATAGAAACTGCCTTGACCAAATCAGGATATGAACCAAAAAAAGCTGGTATATGAAAACCGTTTTCAATTCTTCATTATTGTTAATCTTTATGCTTTTAATAGGATGTGCTGAAAACAGTAATAAAAGTAAGCAGACTGACGTAAATCAAACTGATAACGTTTCTGTTGAAATTTCTATTGAAGGAATGAGCTGTATGTCTTGCGTAGCAAATGTGAAAAAGACGCTTTCTGATTTAGACGGCATAAGTGAAGTAAAAGTTAGTCTTGAAAACAAACTTGCAACGCTACAATACAATCCACATCATATTTCATTAGACAAGATAAAGCAATCCATTAATGAAATTGGTTATAAAGCGGGAGCTGTAAAAAAAACATCTCAATGAATTTAGAGCATTTTTTAAATGAATTTACCGCTACTTTTCAAGACGGTTCAATTTTAAGTTTAGGCGTTGCTTTTATTGCAGGATTGATTTCAAGTGGTGTTTGCCCTTGTACGTTACCAGTTGGACTTGGATTTGCAGGTTATGTTGGAAGTACTTCAGTACGAGAATCAAAAACAGGCTTTGCAGTAACTTTTTCGTTTTTTATCGGCATTGTATTTTGCTTGACATTATTGGGAGCCATTGCAGGCTATTCGGGAATTTTCCTGAATGAAATGTTTGGAAAATATTGGGCTTTGGGAATGGCAATAATAGCATTAGTTGCAGCAGGAATTGCGTTTTATGGACCTTATTTGCGTGTAGGGCAACTTGAATCTTTACGAAAACCAGGAATTGGCGGTTCATTCATTTACGGCTTTATTTTTAGTTTAGGCACATCAGCCGCACCTTTATTGCTTTTGTTGTCATTTGCAGTTGCAAAAGCGAGTTTAATTTATGGTTTACTTCTCGCCTTTTGCTTTGGTATCGGTAGAGGACTTCCTTTTTTGGTTGTGGGTCTGTTTTCAAGTTCTGTTTCAAAACTTGCTAAATTATCTTGGTTAAGAAAAAGTATTCAAATATTGAGTGGAATTGCCCTACTTTATTTAAGTTTTTATTTTTTTAGGGTTTTTAGTTTTTATCTATAAATACAAATAATAGCCAACGCTAAAAGCCATACACATTTGCAATTCGCACCAGCCAAATCACAAGCCCAAAATTGCAAAAGAGTATGTCTTTGCCAGCGCTGAAAACCAAGCTGAATGGAAAAGTCGGTGTGTAATAACGTATATAAAAAATAGTGGTTTAGGTGCTAACCTGAACCGTTTTTGCATTTAATTAAGTATTTTGCTTTCCGAAAAGTTCGTGCATAAAATCCGCTACTTTTCATATACAAGACCGTTGCCCACAATTATAAAAATGTACTTTCCTGAAATAGGTTGACTAAAAATTAATCATTTAATTATAGTCACTTATGAAAACACAAAATGAACACTGGCGAAAAAAAAGCTATCAAAAAGTAACTTTAGAAACTAAACTTTTAGTCGTTGACCAAATCCTGAACGGTCAAGTATCCACAAACTTTGCTTCTAAAAAGTATGATGTTCCCAGAACTACAATTACCTATTGGTTGAGAAAATACAGTACTTTGGTACAACAAAACACAGGTATGAGTAAAAACGATGAGATTAAAAAATTAAAGGAACGCATTGAAGAACTGGAGTTTGTAAAGGACTTCCAACAAGATATTATCGCTGATATGGAACTTATTACAGGCGTCGATATGTCAAAAAACTCATTGCCCAAAACATTAGCAAAAGAGATAGAACTGAAGAAGAAAAACCGTTTAAAAGAAAATGGCTCTATCAATGTTTTGGGATTAGTAAACAAGCCTTCTACAAACGACTCAGAACCCAACAAAAACAAGAGCTAGACCATCAAATAATACTTACACTGGTCAAGGACTATCGTAAAAAAGTAGGCTCTGAAACGGGTGGAATAAAACTTTACGGTGCACTTAAACAAGACTTTATAAACGCTGGCATCAAAATGGGCAGAGATAAATTCTACCGGTTCCTAAGGCTACATAAGCTTTTGGTCCCTAAAAGAAAAAATCACATCACCACAACAAACTCAAATCATATGTTTAAAAAATATAAAAACCTGGTAAAAGGCCACGTTCCTAAACGACCAGAACAACTCTGGGTAAGTGATATAACCTACATTAAAACCGAAAATGGGCATAACTATTTAGCATTGGTGACAGATGCCTATTCTAAACAAATTATGGGCTATAATCTAGACAACCATATGAGAACATCGCTTTGCACAGAGGCGCTCGCTATGGCTATAAAAAATAGAAAATATCCAAGTCAAAAGCTTATTCATCACTCGGACAGGGGATTCCAATACTGCAATCCTAAATATACCGAATTTGCTGAAAATAACGGAATTACGATGAGTATGGCCGAACAGTACGACCCTTACGAAAACGCTGTCGCTGAACGTATTAACAGAACGCTCAAATACGAATATGGCCTAAAACAAACAATCAAAAACACAGATTTAGCCCAAAAAATGACACATCAAGCAGTGTATATCTATAACAATTTAAGAACACATTTTAGCCTGGGCTTAAGAAAACCAGCGGAAGTACATTTAAATCCAAACATCAAATACAAGCCGTATCGAAAAAATAAGGTAAATTTACCTGAACTTACGATTTAAGAAAAGACCCAGAAAGTTATTCTGATTTTTTTGGCCAATTTAAAAGGCCATAAAAAAAATCGGAAATAACTTTCGTGAAAAGTAAAAAATAAACCTTGAAAAAAGGTCAACCTATTTCAGTATAATACAAAAAAACTCGAACTAAATTTAAACTAATAATCTAAACTACATTTTTATGAAAAAACTGAATTTTATTTTTGCTGGAATTTTACTTTTTTCCATTTCTTTTGTTCAAGCACAAGAAGAAGAAACTTCTAAATTTAGTATTTATGCCTATGGCGGAATAGGTTATACTCAAGTAAAAAATGATAACGAACCAGATTATGATTTGAACGTCAATACGGGCGAAGTTTTATTAAATTATAACGCTTGGGAAAAAATTGGATTAGCAACTGGAATTGGATATTCTGTTTTGAGTGGTAGCGGATTTAACTCAAACGGGAATTTTTATCAAGAGCGTACAGTAATTAAAATTCCTCTATTATTTACGATAAACCAATCGATTTCAGAAAATTTAATAGTGACAGCAAATTTTGGGTTTTACGGGCAAACGATTGTGAAAGATGAATTTCAATATTTGAATAGGACTGACAAAGATGTTTATGAAGGATTTAATTTTGGAGGTCAATTAGGTCTCGGAATAGGCTATCAATTTGATGAACGGATAGGATTTGGGATTAATTTTAATGGTCAATCTGATTTCAATAGTTTTGAAATTGCAAGTAATTCAAATTTAAATGATGAACAAAGACATAAAAGTTTTACCTCACTTGGTGTTTTTGCTACAATCAAACTGTGAAAAATAACTGTGGGCAACAACGTATAAAAATAATAGGGCAATGAGTGCTTAACCCAATGGTGATGGCACATTTGCAAGGTCGCCAAATTTTTGAATTTGGCTTATTGAGAAAAAAAGATGATAAGAAAAATTTAAAAATTCGGCTTGTGTTTAACCGAATGGTAGTCGCCTTTTTTCCGCCCTACTATTCTTATACAAGACCGTTATGCTTCAGCTTGAAAAAAATCCGTGCTAAAATTTAACATCTCGCTGAAATTCGTAACTTTAGGCTATGAAAAAAATTGAGCAAGGATTTATAATTGACAGGCTTACGGATTCAATTCTGAATACAATTTCGGGCGACAGTTTCCAAACGGAAATTTCGACCTTAAAAAAGTCTGATTTGAAATCTATTCTCAAGAAAAACGGTTGGAATTTTGACTGGAAATCGGAATTTAATGACTTGAAAAAAGAAGTCTTTAAACTAACAATCGTTAATAATCCAGATATTATTCAAGGACTTTTGAGTATTACAATTGAAAATGACCATATTTATATGGATTTGCTTGAAAGCGCACCTTTCAATATTGGAAAACGAAAATTATATGAAGGTGTTGCTGGAAACTTGGTGGCTTATGCGTGTAAAACATCTTTCCAAAAAGGATATGATGGATTTGTAGCTTTTACGGCTAAAACACGACTAATCAATCATTACGAAGAAACATTAGGAGCGTATCACTTCAAAAATCAACGAATGATAATCGATACCGAGCCAGCTAAGTTTTTAGTAACAAAATATTTTAAAACAAGATAAAAATGGGACATATCGCAGAACCAAAAGGAGTGGATTTTTTGATAAAAAGTCCGCCATTAACTGACAAAGAACGAGAAGAATTAAGCGAACATATTAGAAAGCGCAAAATTGAACTCGGAAAGAAGTCCGTGCCGAAACGAAGACCTCGCACAAAAGAAAAGCCGAAAGCATAACAACGTATAAAAATAATAGGGCAATGTGCGCTTAACCCAATGGTTGTGGCACATTTGCAAGGTCGCCAAGTTTTTAAGTTTGGCTTATTGATAAAAAAATAATAAGAAAAATTTAAAAATTTGGCTTGTGTCCATCCGAATGGTTTGCGCTCTTTTTCAGCCCTACTATTCTTATACACAACCGTTGTGTGTAATGCAAGAAAAATCTTGCTAAATTGAAACATTTTTACAATTTAAAAATTTCGTAAATTTGAATTAAAGAAAGTATTTAATGAAACAACGATTTTATCTTGACACTTCAGTTTTTGGCGGAGTATTTGACAAAGAATTCGACGAATTTACTTTGCAATTGTTCGAACGAATTAAACTCGGGAAAATAACCTGCATCTATTCTGAATTGGTCGAGACCGAACTTGTAAAAGCACCTAAAAAAGTAAGAGACTTTTTTGCCGATTTGCCAAAAGAAAGTTTAGAAAAAGTTGAAATAACAGATGATATTCTTGCACTTGCGACCAAGTATGTTGAGGAAAAAGTTGTTGGAGAAACAAGTTTTGATGATTGCATCCATATCGCTACAGCAACAATTCATCGAGCGGATATATTAGTAAGCTGGAATTTTAAACATATTGTGAATGTTTATAGAATACGTGGATATAATTCAATAAATTTAAGAATGAATTACCCTTCATTGGAAATACGTTCACCTAAAGAAATTGTCGAGTATGAAAACTAAAGAAGAAAACAGTAAAAAAGAATTCGATACGGTAAAAACGTTTCGTAAAATCAAAGACCAAATTTCAAAAGACTTGAAAGGAATGAGTTTTAAGGAAATAAAGGAATACTTGAGAAAAGAAAGCTCAAAACTACAAACCGAGTAAGCACTACACACAACACCGTATATAAGCTATGGCTTGGTCTGGCTTTTTTTGGAAAATCTACGGATTTCCTAAAGTCGGTTTATATTTGGAGAGTTTTGTGCCAAAACACGCCACAGCTCATATACAAACACGTTGTGCATAATGCGGGAAATCGTGCAAACCATCAACATTTAGGCAAAAAAGCCACCGCTAAAACAGCACATTTATTTTTTCCCAACGCTACAGCCAACGCTCAAAAAAATAAAAGAGCTGTTTCTGCCTTTGCGCTCAAAAAACCGTTAACAAGATTGTGAACAAGCTCATTCAAAAATGCTGTGATTTGCTTTTAGAATTTTGTTACTTTACGAATTACAATGAGCAAGAAATATTCAGACATAAAAAAAGAGTTGAAAATCAGAGTTGACAAAATAGTTGACAATGATTTAGCGTATCTAACACACTATTTTCAAAATCACAAAAACGGTGTTTCTCAATACTTTAAACCAACTGCAAAAGAGTATCTAACTGAACTGCACGAAGAAAATAACATTGCTCAAGAACCTGATTTTCAATATTATTTACCTATCGAATGGGATGTTCCATTTCCACCACCTAAAAACCCTAAATTTAAGTTTATCGACTTATTTGCTGGAATAGGTGGAATTCGGCTTGCGTACCAAAATAATGGTGGAAAATGTGTTTTTTCAAGTGAATGGGACAAATTTTCAAAGCAAACGTATGAGGCCAATTTTGGCGAAGTTCCTTTTGGCGATATAACTCAAATTTCAGAAAAAGAAATTCCAGACCACGACATTTTATTGGGTGGTTTTCCTTGTCAACCTTTTTCAATCGCAGGTGTTTCCAAAAAGAAGTCATTAGGTAGACAACACGGATTTTTAGATAAAACGCAAGGAACATTGTTTTTTGATATAGCTCGTATAATCAAACATAAAAAGCCAAAGGCCTTTATGCTTGAAAATGTAAAAAACCTTGTTTCTCACGATAAAAAGAAAACCTTTAAAGTAATAACCGAAACCTTATCTGAATTAGGCTATTCGCTTCATTACAAAATACTTGACGGACAAAATTATGTTCCACAACATCGCGAAAGAATTGTAATTGTAGGATTTAGAAAATCAATTTTCAAAGGAAAAGAAACCTTTGAGTTTCCTGCACCAACAAATGAAAGTTATGCAATAAGAGAAATTCTTCAACGCAAAGTAGACCCAAAATATACACTTTCCGATAAACTTTGGAACTACCTTCAAGAGTACAAGAAAAAACACAAAGCAAAAGGCAACGGATTTGGCTTTGGACTTACAGACCTTAATGGAATATCGAGAACAATGAGCGCACGGTATTATAAAGATGGTGCAGAGATACTAATTCCGCAAAGAGGTAAAAATCCAAGAAGATTGACACCAAGAGAATGTGCAAGACTTCAAGGTTTTCCAGATAATTTTATAATTCCAGTTTCAGACAATCAGGCTTACAAACAATTCGGCAATTCAGTTGTTTCGCCTTTATTTCAAGCAGTTGCCGAAAATATTGTAAAAGAACTTTCAAAAGTAGATGAGCATATTAGAAAAAGCAATTCAATCAGCGCAACAGTCTGAAATAGCATTTAGTAAATTTATTAAGCCCAACGATACAGGCTCGACTGGTGGACATCAAGCTGGTTTTCATTTACATAAAAATTCGTGGCCGTTATTTTTTGACGAAGAAGGACAAAAGGGTTCTAACAAAGACCATTTTGCCACAATAAAATGGCAAGATGATTTTGAAACGTCAAGCAGATTTATCTATTATGGAAAAGGAACACGGAACGAATATCGATTAACTCGATTTGGCAGAGGCTTTCCTTATCTAACAGATGATAACGTTGGCGATTTACTCGTGCTTGCCAAGAAATCTAAAGATTATTACGAGGCTTTTGTTTTAAGTAGCGATGATGATATTGAAGATTTCTTTGCATCCCTAAATATTTCTTCAACAGAAACAAATGCAATAATACCAAAACAATTTGAGCAGACAACAGAAGAAAGTCTTATCGATTGTTTTATAAATTACATAAATTCACTTTTAGTAGATTTTCCACCGACTTTAGATATAGCATCAAATTCAAGAAATTGCTATCTAAATGCTTACGGAATTACAGCAAATCATATAAAGTCAAATCCTGATCAGGAAATCCTTAAATGGCTTGAGGCAGAATATGACTTGTTTAAAACTTTGGAAAATGACCGCTATGCAGAATTGATAAAAAAACCATTTCCTTCAGTTGAGGAATTGGTTATTTCAGCAAATACAATACTTAATCGACGCAAAAGTCGAGCAGGTAAATCTCTTGAGCATCATTTGGAAGAGGTATTTCGGATTTCGGAACTCACATTCCAAACACAAGTAACAACCGAGAACAATAAAAAGCCAGATTTTCTTTTTCCAAATATCGAGGCTTACCATAATCCAAAATTTGATGAAGGAAAGTTGATATTGTTGGCTTCAAAAACGACTTGCAAAGACCGTTGGCGACAGATATTAAATGAGGCGGACAGAATTAAGACTAAACACTTATTTACATTACAGCAAGGAATATCAAAAAACCAATTGGCTGAAATGAAACAATATGATGTTCAATTAGTAGTACCAAAAGCATATTTGACAAGTTTTCCACAGGAACATCGAGCTGATATAATGATTTTGGAACAGTTCGTTAAGAAAGTAAATCACACACAGAATTAGCCAACGCTTAAAGCCATACACATTTACAGTCGCTAAAGCCAACGCACCACCAAAACTGTAAAAGAGTATGTCTTGCCAACGCTCACATTGGAACTAAAATTAAACTTTAAGCAACTGAAAACCAAGCAGAACCCAAAAGCACTATGCACAACAATGTATATAAAAAATAGGGCGATTTTGGCTTAATCGAAAGGTAATTGTGTATTTGCAATGCCACCACATTTTTAATTTTGTATTTTTATAACAAAAAGGTAAAAAAGAAAAATTAAAAATGTGGCTCGTGGCTCAACCGAATGGAAACAGCTTATCTACTGCCCTACTTTTCATATACTAACCGTTGTGCTTCATTATCAGAAACCGCTAACCAATGATAAAATTCTTCAGAAAAATTAGAAAAAACTTACTTTCAGAAGGTAAAACTGGAAAGTATCTGAAATATGCAATCGGAGAAATTATTCTTGTGGTTATTGGAATTTTAATTGCTCTTTCAATAAATAATTGGAATGAAAACCGAAAAGAAACAAATTATGAACAAAAAATACTTAAGGAGTTAAAATCAGATTTTTCCTATAATAAAAGTGAATTAAATAGGAATATAATTAAAGCTACTACTTTGGCCCACAATAGTGATAGCTTACTGGCTCTTTTCAATTTACCCAAAGATGAAGTAAACCCAAGCAAATTTTTTAAATATATGCGGAAATTAGGAGGCTATTCCACTTATAATCCTTCCAATGGAGCATTGAATAATCTCATAAGTTCCGGAAATCTAAACATCATTAAGAATGATTCATTGCGTATGCATCTGGCCAGATGGTCAGGAATACTAGAAGACGTGAAAGAGGATGAAAAGCGACTTATAAATTTTGGAGACACCAGAATGAATCCAATCAGACTGGAGTACTTAAATCCAAAATCAGAATCTGCTAATGTTGAACCAGCTCTCTTGAAAATCTCAAATTCGAGAACATCGTCAGGACTATACGGGCAAGTGCAAATTATAATGTTGAGAATTATGAAATCATCGGAATAGAAATAACCAGAATATTAGATGAAATAAATCGGGAATTAAATTATGAATAAAAATAACGAAAGCACAACACCGTGTATAATTCATTGCTAGTTATAGCCTACTTACGAAAGTCCTCGCGGACTTTCTATCTGTGATTTATTTGCTAACTTTAGTGCTTAAACACGCAACGAAATCATACACAATAACGTTGGTAGCCATTTGAACACAAAACCGAAAGATTGATTAATGGAAAATACTACTTGCGGAACTAAAAGAAAAAACGTAAATTAACCCTTCCTAAAAGTCAAAAATAGAAATGAAAAGGTCGAAAACTAACCGCTCAAGACCTAAATGGAGCAACAAAATTTATTGAATTATGAAAAATTTATTTTTAACATTTGCCTTTGTATTTGCATCAGCTTTTGTTTTTGCTGAAGTAAACTCAAATGAAACATCAACCGAAGATGCACTTAAAGTAACTTGCGTTCGCACAACTCTTTCTTGTGGAATAACGGGAGTTTCTTGCGGAGAAACAACTTTGGAGATTATTGAAAATGCTTTGGCAGCTGATGCCGCACTTTGTCCATAATCATTAATCATTAAATAAGAACCTGCCAAATTACTGACAGGTTCTTTATAAATTTAAATATAATTTGAAGATATGATACAAAAAATAATTTTGACTTTTTTATTGTTAATTTCCATCACCATTACTGGGCAAAATGAGTATTCACTAAAACATAAATTTAAATATCAGCTAACTTACCAACCTGATTCTACAGATATTCACAACAAACAGAGTGAAGAAATGTTCTTATTTACAAATAAAAATGTTTCAATATTTCAAAGCAAAAATGGATTTTTAAAAAATTCTATGCTCCTTGACATAAAAAATAATCCAGAACAGGAAATTAATATGTTAGATGTCTCAAAGTTTCCAAAAACCCAATTTAATTATAAAATTTTAAAAGAAAATTCAAAAGATAGCATTCTTGTATATGACAAAATCTATACTGATAACTTTCAATATAAGGAGTCGAAAAAAATTATTAAATGGAAAATCATTTCAGATACTCTAACAATTAATGGTTTTAAATGCCAAAAAGCAACAACTTCTTATTCAGGCAGAAAATATCAAGCTTGGTTCACTAACGAAATACCAATTTCAGATGGACCATATAAATTTAGCGGTCTCCCTGGTTTAATTGTTAAAATTTCAGATTCAAAAAATCATTATGTTTTTGAATTAATTGGTAAATCCAACATAAATCAAATTTATACAAATTTAAAACCTAACAGAAATCTCTATATTACAAATAAGGGAGTATATTTTAAAAAACTTAAAGATTATAATGACAACATAATCGAAAGAATTTCACAATCAGGCTTTACAATAGATGATGAATATAAAAAAGAGGTAAAATCAAAACTCAAAAAAAGAAATAATCCAATCGAGTTAACCGATAATTAACCGATGCGTTATAGTTTATTTAAAATTTTTCTGCTTTTCTATTCTTTTAGCTTTTCTCAAACAACTATTAACGGAAAAATTTTTGATGAAAATAATAATCCTTTGCAAGGTTCTAATATTGTTGTTACCAAAATAAATGAAGATATTATATTATCATACGATATATCCGATTCTAATGGTTATTATTCTTTAATTATAAACTCTACTTTAGACTCATTGCAAGTGGAGGTCTCATTTATTGGCTATGCTAAACAATCAAAGATTGTTTCGAGTAAAAATCAAATTCTTAATTTTAATCTTTTAGAATCATCTGAAAAATTAAAAGAAATAGTTATTAAAAATTCTCCAATTACAAAAAAGGGAGATACTATAAGTTATAATGTTTCTTCTTTCGCAAATAAAAAAGATAGAACTATAGCAGATGTATTATCGAAAATGCCTGGCATTGAAGTTCTTTCTGATGGCAAAATATTATATCAAGGCGTTCCTATAAACAAATATTACATTGAAGGATTAGATTTATTAGAAGGCAACTATAATTTAGCCAATAAAAATATACCCTTCGACGCAGTCTCTAAAGTTCAGATATTGGAAAACCATCAACCAGTTAAAGTTTTAGACAGTTTGGTGTATTCCGACAATGCTGCGTTAAATATAAAATTAAAGAATAATATTACTCTTACTGGTCAAACAGAATTGGGTATTGGCATATCTCCTTTGTTATGGGAGAATAATATAACTCCAATGTTTTTTAGTAAAAAAAAGCAAATGATAACCTCTTATCAATCTAATAATACAGGTAATGATGTTAGCTCGCAATTAGAAACATTAACATTAGAAGATTTAATAGAAAATTTTGAAAGCGGTTTCAATAAAAAAGACTTGCTCGGCATTCAACAATTAAATATCCCAGATTTTTCTGAAAAAAGATGGTTAGATAATAATATCCATCTGATTTCTACAAATTATCTTCAAAAATTAAAAAACGACTTGGAGCTACGGTTTAATATTTCATATTTAAACGATTATCAACAGCAAAATGGCTTAACAGAAACTTTGTTTCTTACACAAAATGACACCATACAAATTAAGGAAATTTCATATAATCGGATATTCAAAAATTCTTTACGAACAAACTTGACCATTCAAAAGAATACAAAAAATAATTATCTAAAGAATAGTTTGCAATATCAAGGTTATTGGGATAGTCAAAATGGATTAACAAATTTAAATAACTTGTTGGTAAATCAAAATTTAAAAAATAATTATTTTTCAATATCAAATAAATTTAAAAATATTTTTAGCTTTGGAAAACAACTATTAACATTAAATTCTAATATTAATTATAATAAAACTCCGCAAAAATTACAGATAAAACCAGGTCAATTTATTTCTTTGATTAATTCTAATAACTTTTATGACAATTTGCAACAGTATGTTGATTTGAAAAAATTATATTCAAATAATTATTTAAGTTTTACAAAAGGAATAAGTAAATTTTCAATTACACCCAAGATTGGTTTTGAATTTGAAAATCAAAATTTAGATACAGGGATTTTTATCGATAATTTCGAAATTGACAACAATGATTTTTATAATCAATTAGAATGGCTTAAAAGTAAAGTGTACTCTGTTATTCAAACCCAATATAAAAAGGGCAAATGGCGTATTGAATTAAATACTTCTTTAAATTTCAATCACATTAAAATTGCTGATAAAAATTTAGATAAAAATGAGGAAATTAATAGATTGGTATTTGAACCTCGTTTATCAATAATCAATGATATAAACTCGTACTGGAAATTAAGTGGTTTTGTTAGTGTTAAAAATCAATTTGGTTCAATTGAAGATATCCATTATGGTTATATACTAAAAAACTATAGAAACATTCAACGCATAAATTCAATAATTCCACAATCCCTCACAAAAAATTATAATTTTGGAATTTCATATCGCAATCCAATAAAATCGCTATTTGGAAATTTAACTTATTCTCATTCATCTTCTATTGATAATTTATTGTTGAGTAGTAATATAATAAATAATGGAAGTATCGAATTAGTGGCGATAGAAAAAGAAAATACAAAAAAAAACCATATAATTTCGGGTAATATTAGCAAATACATTTCTAAAATTAATACTAATTTCAAATTAAATATTTCTTGGTCAAATATAATTTTTGACCAAATTTTAAACAACGAACTAACACAAATAATTAATCGAAATAATAATATAAGTTTAAAATCAAATACTGATATATTAGATTGGTTGGATTTTGAATATCAAGTTAAATTGGATATATCCAAAAATCAACTACAAAAACAAAACAATAATTCTGTAACAAATCAGTCTCATATATTAAGCCTCAACATCTACCCGAAACAGAATCAATATATTGGTGTTAAAACTGAATATATAAAAAACAATTTATTTGCGAGTAATAATGAAACTATATTTGCTGATTTAGTATATCGCTACACTTGGAAAAAGAAAAACATTGACTTTGAAATACAATATAACAATGTTTTTAATATGAAATATTTCCAAACAATTAATATTGACAATTTTAGCTACGTTGAAACGAATTTTGCATTAAGACCAGCACAAATATTATTTAAATTAAGAATGCCATTATAAATAGGATAAAAAACGGCTACCAACACCGTATATAAGCTATGGCTTGGTCTGTGCCCATTTGGAAAATCTATGGATTTCCCAAAGTTAGTTTATATTTGGAGAGGTTCGTGCCAAAACAAGCCACAGCTCATATACATAAAACGTTATGCTTCAGCTTGAAAAAAATCCGTGCTAAAATTTAACATCTCGCTGAAATTCGTAACTTTAGGCTATGAAAAAAATTGAGCAAGGATTTATAATTGACAGGCTTACGGATTTAATTCTGAATACAATTTCGGGCGACAGTTTCCAAACGGAAATTTCGACCTTAAAAAAGTCTGATTTGAAATCTATTCTCAAGAAAAACGGTTGGAATTTTGACTGGAAATCGGAATTTAATGACTTGAAAAAAGAAGTCTTTAAACTAACAATCGTTAATAATCCAGATATTATTCAAGGACTTTTGAGTATTACAATTGAAAATGACCATATTTATATGGATTTGCTTGAAAGCGCACCTTTCAATATTGGAAAACGAAAATTATATGAAGGTGTTGCTGGAAACTTGGTGGCTTATGCGTGTAAAACATCTTTCCAAAAAGGATATGATGGATTTGTAGCTTTTACGGCTAAAACACGACTAATCAATCATTACGAAGAAACATTAGGAGCGTATCACTTCAAAAATCAACGAATGATAATCGATACCGAGCCAGCTAAGTTTTTAGTAACAAAATATTTTAAAACAAGATAAAAATGGGACATATCGCAGAACCAAAAGGAGTGGATTTTTTGATAAAAAGTCCGCCATTAACTGACAAAGAACGAGAAGAATTAAGCGAACATATTAGAAAGCGCAAAATTGAACTCGGAAAGAAGTCCGTGCCGAAACGAAGACCTCGCACAAAAGAAAAGCCGAAAGCATAACAACGTATAAAAATAATAGGGCAATGTGCGCTTAACCCAATGGTTGTGGCACATTTGCAAGGTCGCCAAGTTTTTAAGTTTGGCTTATTGATAAAAAAATAATAAGAAAAATTTAAAAATTTGGCTTGTGTCCATCCGAATGGTTTGCGCTCTTTTTCAGCCCTACTATTCTTATACACAACCGTTGGCAACAAGCTGAAAAAACAGAAGCATTACCAATTTGGGAATTTTTTACTATATTTGTAGAAAAAGAATACTTTGAGAGTAATAGCGAAAAGAACATTAAGGGAATTCTGGGAGCTGAATCCTGACAGCGAACAACAATTAATGGTTTGGTATCGAGAAGCCACAAAAGCTGACTGGAATAGTCCAAATGAAATAAAATCGCAGTATGCATCAGCAAGTATTCTAAAAAATAGTCGTGTTGTATTCAATATTTGCGGAAACAAATACCGCTTGATTGTGGAAATAAATTTTCCAAGAAAATGGGTGTTTATCCGATTTATTGGAACTCACAAAGAATACGATAAAATTGACGCAAACAACATTTAATATGGAAATTAAAGCTATTAAAACAGAACAAGATTACAACGAAGCCTTAAAAAGATTGGAGGAAATCTTTCACGCAGAAATTGATACACCAGAAGGAGATGAAGCAGAAGTACTTTCAATATTAATCGAAAAGTATGAGGACGAACACTACCCAATCGGAATGCCAGACCCAATTGAGGCGATAAAATTCCGAATGGAACAAATGGGAATGAAACAAAAGGATTTAGCCGAAGTAGTTGGTTTTACGAGTCGAGTAAGTGAAATCCTAAATCGAAAACGTAAACTGACTTTAGGAATGATTAGAAAACTGAGCGAAAAGCTTCATATTCCGACTGAGGTTTTAGTTCAAGAATATTAACGGAAAAAGCCAGTTGCCAACAACGTATATAGCTCATAGCTGGGCAGTTGCTTAAACGTAGTTAAGGTATATTTGGAAAGTCACCAAATTTTTAAATTTGACGATTTCCAATAGAAAAGATAAATAGTAAAATTTAAAAATCTGGCTTGTGCTTAATCCGAAAATAATCGCTAATTTACACGCTACGAGCCATATACAAGACCGTTGTTACCAGCCATTTGAAGCAACATTATGAATAGAGAAGAACTTATTGATTGGGCAAAGGAAATTTTTAAGAACATCAAACCGATACCTTTAAATGGGCATTGGGATTTAGGTTTTGCACTCGATTATCACACTTCTTCAAGCAAACCTATTAAAGATGATGAAGACAATATAATTAAATGGGAAACGACAAGACCACCATTAGGAGAGGCTGTTTATAGATTAAAGTATTGGAAAGAAAAAGAACATACGATAAAAATTGCACTTATAGCCTCTGCATTTTTAAACTCAAAACTTAAAAGCGGAGATTGGAATATTGATGTAATTATTCCAATACCACCTTCAGACTTAACAAGAGAGTTTCAACCTGTGTATGAGTTGGCTAAAGTTATTGGACAATATCTAAAAATCCCCATAAATACTTCAATTTTAAAGAAAAGGAAAAAAACTTCTCAATGAGGTCATTTAAACTTTTTATTTTTCATTTTCTTTAGTAATATTACCATAAATGATAGATAGTTGAAGCCCAACCAACTTGCAATGGTCGTATCAAACCTGTTCAGTAGAGATCGGTAACTGTCCATCCAGGCGTTCGTCCGCTCAATGACATATCTTTTGTCATATAGTTCTTGGTCAAAATATTCGTCCCTATCGGTATTCCCATTGCGCTTGTTGAAACACACATTGGCATTGATCTCTTTTTTCTCACAAGAGTTTCTAAAGTCTTTTGAATCAAACCCGGCATCTGCGTTGAGGAACAGGCCTTCCACAGTAATATTGGCCTGTTCGAGTGTTGCCGTGACCACCTCGAACTGTACCTCTATGTTGTACAGGTCGTTATGGTTGCCTGCCAGCGGTTCTGACATGGCTATTGGCAGTCCCTGCCTATCGCTCAAATATAGGGCGTTTGTGGTCTTGCGCTTTTTCCGCCCTTGGTATGCTACTTCTTCACCGCCCCTTATCGCAGGTGTGTGGCTACCGTCCAGGTCAACACTTGAAAGGTCCAGTTCTGATCTGTGCCTATCGAGGATACCTATCCAGCAAGTCTTCCAAACTCCGGTAACGCACCATTTTCTATAATGGTAATAGACCGATTCCCAGCTTAATGTCTTTTCCTTGAAGAACACCTCTGTGGGCAATTGATGCCACTGCACGCCTGTTTTCAGCTTGTAGAGAATTGCGTTGACGATCTCGACCAACGGAACAGTTGGGGGAAAACCTCTTTTTGGCAGTGGCAGGTATGGGACAATTTCCATTTCTATTGTATCTTTGTCGAGTACCGAGTACATATGGGGTTGTGATTTAGTTATTTATGTTTCGCAACACAAATATCCACAACCATTTTTATTTTTTCAAAAAAAGTTTAAATCACTTCAATTAAAAGAAATTGAAAATCCAAATGAGAGAAAGGAAATCTTAAAGGATGCTTTTTCAATTGATTTTAATTCTTTAAGTGGAAAAAATGTTTTAATTTTTGACGACCTTTATCGTTCAGGAGAAACTTTAAATGCAGTTTGTGACGTTATTAAGAATAAAGGAAATGCAAAAAGTGTTTATGCGCTTACTATAACAAAAACACGTACAAAAAGATGAATAACAAAGAATATAATTGGTATATGCTTGCAAACGCACCTGGATTTGGTGCCAAAAGCATTCACTACATCTACGAAAATCTTCAGTCCAATGGGTTATCAATAAACGAACTATTTGATTTAGACATTAATGAATTAAATAGACTTTTCCCCGAAATCGGAAAAGGCAAATTTTCAAGAGCAGATTTTTCTTGTTTCAGTACATTGGACAATAACGAATTATATGGCTATTATGAAAAACTTAAAAATGATGATATACACATAATTGGTCTCGATGACAACCAATATCCAAAATCTGTTCTACAAAATATGCAAGGCGAAGCACCTTCAATTTTATATTGCAAAGGATATTTACCCTTGTTGAATACAAAAGGAGTTTCAATTGTTGGTGCGAGAGATGTGAGCGAATTTGGGATTATGATTACCAAGAGCATCGGAGAAAAATTAGCAGAACACGGAATAAATGTAACTTCGGGCTACGCTAAAGGAGTTGATACTTCTGCACATATTGGAGCATTGGAAGGGCACGGAACGACAACAATGATTTTAAGTTTTGGTGTAAACCATATTTCCATTAAAAGGGAACTGAAAGATTTGAATTGGGAAAAAAATGCACTTTTTGTTACTCAATTTGCACCGTATGAGAAATTTTCTGGACGTAATGCAATGACAAGAAATAAACTTGTTTGTGCAATGTCAAAAGCAATTGTAGTTATAGCATCTGGACCTGAAAGAGATAGTAATGGAAGAATGAGCGGTACTTTTGATGCAGGTAAATCAGCTTTAAAAATGGGAATTCCAGTATTTGTCTTAAGTCCGGAATTATTAAAACCTACTTTGAAAGGTAATATTGATTTAATCAAATTGGGTGGAATCGAATTTGAAAATGGAAACGACATCATAGAATTTTTAGAAAATTATCCTCAAGAAGAATTGGTTAAAAATAATTTCACACTTCCAAAAACATCAAACAAAACCAAATCTCAAGCTGGAATCCAAACAAGTTTATTCTAATCAACTTGGGAATAAAAACGGCTGGCAACACCGTATATAAGCTATGGCTTGGTCTGTGCCTACTTGGAAAATCTATGGATTTCCCAAAAGTTGGTTTATATTTGGAGAGGTTCGTGCTAAAACACGCCACAGCTCATATACATAAAACGTTACCCAACATTTGAAAAAAAACCGAGAATGATAAGAAATTATTGGAAAGAAGAATGGAAAGAGATTCAATTTGATGACAAAATTTCTGAAAACGAAAAATATAAAATATCAAATTACGGCAGAATTATAAACTGCAAAACCGACAAAGAGTTTCTTGTAAAAGAATCATTTATAAACGGGTACCAAAATTTGCCTTTAAAACAAAAACGGAACGGAAAATCGACCAGCAGATACGTTCACAAACTTGTTGCGGAACATTTTCTGGAAAAAAAGAACGGAATCTGTGTTATCCATTTGAATTATGACAAAACCGACAATCGAATTGAAAATCTAAAATGGGCTAACAAAAGAGAAAAAGAACTTCATCAATTCAGCCATCCGAATTGGGGAGAAATTGTTAAAAAAAGAAGTAAAAATATTGGTAAATTAAGCGAAGGAAAAGTAAAAATCATTAAACGTCAATTAAAAAATAATAGAAATAGGATCAATATGATTGCGAAACGCTTTGGAGTATCTGATACTCAAATCCGTAGAATAAAAACAGGAGAAAACTGGAATTATGTAACCGAATAAAAAACGTTGGGTAACACCGTATATAGCTCATAGCTGGGCAGTTGCTCTATCGAAATTTCGGCATAGTTGCGAAGTCCGCCAAATTTTTTAATTTGGCTTCTTGAAAAGAAAAGGTAATAAGAAAATTAAAAAATTTGGCTCTTGCCTAACCGAAAATAATCGCTAATTTGCACGCTACGAGCCATATACTAAACCGTTGGCAATAATGAAAACAAATATTAACTAAAATACATAAATTATGAAAGCACTTGTTTATCGTGGAGACCACAAAATAACTCTCGAAGAAAAACCAAAACCAAGCATTAAAAACACAACCGATGTTATTGTAAAAGTTCTGAAAACTACTATTTGTGGAACAGATTTGGGCATCTATAAAGGAAAAAATCTCTATATGAAGGAAGGCCTAATTCTCGGGCACGAAGGCGTTGGTATTATTGAAGAAATTGGAGATGCTGTTTCACAATTTAAAGTTGGAGACAAAGTATTAATTTCCTGCATCACTTCATGTGGATCTTGTGAATATTGTAAAAAACAATTGTATTCTCACTGTAAAGACGGTGGTTGGATTTTAGGTCATATGATTGATGGAGTACAAGCCGAATATGTTAGGGTTCCTCATGCAGATAATAGCTTACATAAAGTGCCAGACACAATAAATGACGATGTGGCGGTAATGCTATGTGATATATTACCTACTGGACATGAAATTGGTGTACAATATGGAAATGTAAAACCTGGAGACGCTATTGCTATTGTTGGAGCGTTGTAGGAATGGGGGCTTTATTAACCGCTCAATTTTATTCTCCTGCAATAATTGTAATGATTGATTTGGATGAGAATCGATTAGAGATGGCTAAAGAATTAGGTGCAACACATATACTGAAATCTTCTGATAATTTAGAAGAAGAACTTGCCAAAATTGTTGGAGAAGAAGGTGTTGATGTAGCAATTGAAGCCGTAGGAATACCGCAAACTTGGGATGTTTGTCAAAAAATAGTAAAACCGGGTGGTAATATTGCCAATGTTGGTGTTCATGGAAAAAAAGTAGACTTTGACATTCAAGATTTATGGATTAAAAATCTTACTATTACGACAGGTTTAGTAAATACAAATACAACACCTATGCTCATGAAAGCTGTTCCAAAATTACCTGTTAATAAACTAATTACACATCATTTTAAACTTAGTGAAATTGAAAGAGCTTACGATGTGTTTTTAAATGCTTCAAAAGAAAAAGCAATGAAAATCATCATAGAAACTGAATAAAACACTACTGCCAACAAAGGCTATAAGTAATTGCTTCTTCTCGCCTACTTCTGAAAATCTTCGCAGATCTTCAGTTTGGTGGGTACTTGCAAATTTAAGTACTAATCCACGCAACTACCCATAGCCGAGACGTTGGCAGTAATGAAAACAAATATTAACTAAAATACATAAATTATGAAAGCACTTGTTTATCGTGGAGACCACAAAATAACTCTCGAAGAAAAACCAAAACCAAGCATTAAAAACACAACCGATGTTATTGTAAAAGTTCTGAAAACTACTATTTGTGGAACAGATTTGGGCATCTATAAAGGAAAAAATCTCTATATGAAGGAAGGCGTAATTTCGGGCACGAAGGCGTTGGTATTATTGAAGAAATTGGAGATGTTCCTTCGGAAAATCGCCGCACACAAACACGCAACTTTCCATACACGTAACGTTAGCGCCAATTAAAATCGCAACTGACCTCTAAAATTTCGGACTTTTGCCAAGTGCTTTTTTTGCAATTTTTTTTTAGTTTTTAAGATCCTGGTTTTTTTATTTTGGCCCGTCGGATTTGGGTTTCGTGCGCTTTTGCCAGTTTTAGTTTTAATTCCAATGTAAAAAAGTGAACGCTTTAGAATAAATCACTCAAACGCAATCTGTTTCACTTTTTTGGTTTACTTGCTAAGTTCCGTCGGACTAAAAAAAGTAAAACTGGCGCTAACAATATGTATAGAAAATGCTTACTTTAGTGCTTGATCAATTGGTCAGTGCTTGTTTGCCTGCATCTGATTTTCCTTCGGAAAATCCTCGCACGCAAACTCGCACTTTCCATACATTTTACGTTGTAGCCAATCCCTCATAGGCCCCAAGAAACTTCAGTACGTTGGCTAACGTAAAAATCCGTAATTTTATAGGTATTAACCTTAGCTCTTTGCAAGGCCGTTTTTCAAAGTGTTGCTATTTTATGAAAGCACGAGCGCAATCCTGGTTGAAATGTTTGCCATCAGTACATTGGCGATACACTTGGTGTAATCCCGTTCAGAATAATTTCTTTGCCTAAAGCACATTTCCCTAGAGCTTTTAAATTTTATGGATATGGAAGAACAAATTAGTTTAGATGTAGTCAATAAAAATGCCGCAGGCATTGATATTGGAAGCAGGTCTCATTGGGTGGCGGTAGGTCAGAGTGACGATCTGATCAAAGAGTTCGGGGTCTACAATGAAGACCTTTATGAATTGGCAGATTGGCTCATACATCACAATATTGCCACTGTAGCTATGGAAAGCACTGGTAATTATTGGCAAAATCTGCACGCTGTCCTAATCTCCAAGGGATTGGATGTTACCCTTTGCAATGGAAAGTTTACCAAGAACATCAAAGGAAAGAAAACAGATGTAAAAGACTGTCAATGGATACAAAAACTGCATAGCCTAGGATTATTGTCGTCCAGCTTTCTACCAGATGAAGATACCGAGGTGTTAAGGACTTTTACAAGGCATAGGCACAATCTCATCAAGCAAGCTGCCTCTGCGACCAAAAAGATGCAAAAGTACCTTAGGTTGATGAACATTCGCCTTGATGTGGTGGTTAAAGATGTCGTGGGGCTTACAGGACTTAAAATTGTCAGGGCGATTGCTCTAGGGGAAACCGACCCAAAAAAGCTAGCTGCCCTAAGACATTACAACTGCAAAAAAAGTGAAGAGGAAATTGCCAAAGCGCTACATAGCAATGGCCGTAAGGACTTCCTCTATGCACTTAAAGACGAGCTAGATACCTATGAGTTCATTCAGAAGAAAATCAGGGAATGTGATGACCAGATTGCAGAAAAACTAGACGAAATCATTGGGAAAGACCCTGAAAAGCAAGAACATCATATTGACAAAAAGCCTTATAAACGAATCAATAAAAACACGCCAAAAAACATTGATATCAATTTAAAGTCTTACCAAATGTTCAAGGGCACAGACCTACTTGCCATAGAAGGAATGAGCTATAATACCGTACTTACCATTATGAGTGAAGTAGGCTATGACGGTATCAAAAAATTCAAGACCGCAAAGCATTTTACTTCTTGGTTAAGACTTGCGCCTAACAATAAGGTCAGTGGTGGAAAAGTGTTGTCAAGTAAAATAGGAAAAGGTAGTAGCAGGCTTAAAATTGCTCTAAGGAATGCCGCAAATGCCATAGGAAATCTAAAAGACAGTACACCGCTCAGAGATTTTTTTCATAGAATCAATTTTAGAAAAGGACGTGTCTCAGCCATAACAGCTACTGCAAGAAAACTAGCAGTTATCATTTGGAATATGGTCACTAAAGGAATTGCATATCAAAATCCAGAAGGCTATCTATTCCTAGACCAAAAAAGAAAACTAGGGCTGGTAAAGAGAATTAGAAAACAAATCGATAAATTTGGACTGACTAATGATGATTTGCAAATAACTGTAAATCAGTGATATAATTTTACGTTAGTCAGAATTATCTAAAACAATCATAATTATGAAATATATTAAAGCTTTTTCTTTTTTTCCCATTCTAATAGTTTCTTCATTACTATTCTCACTAAATCTATTCGCACAAACAACTGTGTCTGCTGAGTTAGAAATAAAAATAGATAGCATTTTTAAAAATTTTAATGATATAAATAAACCCGGCGCAACTGTGGCAGTGGTTAAAAATCAAAAAGTTGTTTTTAAGAAAGGTTATGGCAGTGCTAATTTAGAATATGGTATTCCAAATTCGCCTGCTACCATTTTTCATATTGCATCGGTTTCCAAACAATTTACTGTATTCTCAATTCTATTATTAGAAAAAGAAGGAAAGTTGTCTTTTGATGATGATATTCGAAAATTCATTCCCGAAGTTCCCGATTTTGGTCAAAAAATCACGTTAAGGCATTTGGCTTCTCATACCAGTGGACTGCGAGATCAATGGGCTTTACTGATAATGGCGGGATGGAGAATTGATGATGTGATCACAAAGGAGCACATTTTGAAACTAGTTTCTCAACAAAAAGAATTGAATTTTATGCCCGGTGAAGCCTATATGTATTGCAATACAGGATTTACACTTTTGGCGGAAGTGGTGGCAAGGATTTCCGGTAAAACCTTTGCTGAATTTACTGAAGAGCGTATTTTTAAACCTTTACAAATGACCCATACTCTTTTTTATGATGATCATAAAAAGATTGTTAAAAACAGAGCCTATTCGTACCAGTTAGAAAGTGATGGCACTTACAAAAAAAGCCTTTTAAACTATGCTAATGTTGGTGCGACTAGTTTGTTTACAACCGTAGAAGATTTGGCCTTATGGTCTATGAATTTTTCTACCTATAAGGTTGGTGATAAAGGGATTGTAGAAAAAATGAATACACTGGCCACCCTTACTAACGGTGAAACATTTGGTGGTGCTTATGGTCAGTTTGTCGATAAACATAAGGGCTTAAATCAAATACAACACGGTGGCGCAGATGCTGGGTATCGCACTTATCTCGGACGGTTTCCGGATCAAAATTTTGCGGTTATGGTCTTCAGTAACTTGGCACAATCCAATCCCGGGAGTTTAGCATTACAAGTCGCTGATCTCTATTTGGAAGATGCTCTTAAGCAAGAAACCAAAGCGAATACAGCACCTAAAGCTGAACTAGCATATATAAAACTATCAAATGACCAATTAGAAGAATTTAGTGGTTATTACTGGAATGATGATCAAAAATCTGTTAGAAAAATTTATGTTAAAAGTGATACGCTACACTATTACAGAAGTCAAGGTAGTGAAAACCCCTTACTCCCAATTGGGCCCAAAGAATTTAAAATGGCAGGTGTTGATGCAGACTTAAAAGTGGTGTTTTCTGAATCCAAAAACAACCGGAAGATGACAGTACTCATTAATAATGATCCCCCCATCGTATCAGAAATATTTACACCACCTAATTACGCAGTTTCAGATCTTAAGCAATTTGAAGGGGAGTATTTTAGTCCCGAGCTCAACACTACCTACAAAGCTGTTTTAATCGATGGTAAACTTACTTTCACGCATGCTCGCGCAAGTGATTTTGTTATAACTGCGGCTAAAGTTGATGTCTTTACTTATAAGGGCGCTACTTATGTATTTGAAAGAGATGCTACTAATGCGATTACAGGATTTAGAGTTTCAGGTGAAAGAATTCAGAATTTGTGGTTTCAAAAATTACACTAATTAACTACACACAACAATGTATATAAAAAATAGGCGAAATAGTAATAAAATAAGGTGTTTTGGCTCGTATCAAACTTTGTGGTTAACCGAAAGTTCAGTGCTTCGTAATCGCCTACTTTTCATATACTAACCGTTGTAAGCAATCCCTCATAGGCCCCAAGAAACTTCAGTACGTTGGCTAACGTAAAATCCGTAATTTTATAGGTATTAACCTTAGCTCTTTGCAAGGCCGTTTTTCAAAGTGTTGCTATTTTATGAAAGCACGAGCGCAATCCTGGTTGAAATGTTTGCCATCAGTACATTGGCGATACACTTGGTGTAATCCCGTTCAGAATAATTTCTTTGCCTAAAGCACATTTCCCTAGAGCTTTTAAATTTTATGGATATGGAAGAACAAATTAGTTTAGATGTAGTCAATAAAAATGCCGCAGGCATTGATATTGGAAGCAGGTCTCATTGGGTGGCGGTAGGTCAGAGTGACGATCTGATCAAAGAGTTCGGGGTCTACAATGAAGACCTTTATGAATTGGCAGATTGGCTCATACATCACAATATTGCCACTGTAGCTATGGAAAGCACTGGTAATTATTGGCAAAATCTGCACGCTGTCCTAATCTCCAAGGGATTGGATGTTACCCTTTGCAATGGAAAGTTTACCAAGAACATCAAAGGAAAGAAAACAGATGTGAAAGACTGTCAATGGATACAAAAACTGCATAGCCTAGGATTATTGTCGTCCAGCTTTCTACCAGATGAAGATACCGAGGTGTTAAGGACTTTTACAAGACATAGGCACAATCTCATCAAGCAAGCTGCCTCTGCGACCAAAAAGATGCAAAAGTACCTTAGATTGATGAACATTCGTCTTGATGTGGTAGTTAAAGATGTCGTAGGGCTTACAGGGCTTAAAATTATCAGGGCGATTGCTCTAGGGGAAACTGACCCAAAAAAGCTAGCTGCCCTAAGACATTACAACTGCAAAAAAAGTGAAAGAGGAAATTGCCAAAGCGCTACATAGCAATGGCCGTAAGGACTTCCTCTATGCACTTAAGGACGAGCTCGACACATACGAGTTCATTCAAAAGAAAATCAGGGAATGTGATGACCGGATTGCCCATAAACTAGACGAGATAATAGGTAAGGATCCTGAAAAACAAGAACACCATATTGACAAAAAACCTTATAAACGCATCAATAAAAACACACCTAAAGACATTGATATCAATTTAAAGTCCTACCAAATGTTCAAGGGCACAGACCTCCTTGCCATTGAAGGAATGAGCTATAACACTGTCCTTACCATTATGAGTGAAGTGGGTTATGACGGTATCAAAAAATTCAAGACCGCAAAACACTTTACCTCTTGGCTCAGGCTTGCGCCAAACAATAAAGTCAGCGGTGGAAAAGTACTATCCAGCAAAATTGGCAAAGGAAGCAGCAGGCTTAAAATTGCCCTAAGAAATGCAGCCAATGCCATAGGAAATCTAAAAGACAGTACACCACTAAGAGATTTTTTTCATAGAATCAACTTTAGAAAAGGACGTGTCTCAGCCATAACAGCTACTGCAAGAAAACTAGCAGTTATCATTTGGAATATGGTCACTAAAGGAATTGCATATCAAAATCCAGAAGGCTATCTATTCCTAGACCAAAAAAGAAAACTAGGGCTGGTAAAGAGAATTAGAAAACAAATCGATAAATTTGGACTGACTAATGATGATTTGCAAATAACTGTAAATCAGTGATATAATTTTACGTTAGTCAGAAGCTGAAAAAAAATCCGAACTACTATTAAAAATACGACCAGAAAACTCCAACCGCACATTTTAGCACTTTTGGTTTTTGCCACCACACAAGTCCGACGCTGAAAAAACCAAAAGAGCTAAAATTTTTCCACAGCTCAAACCCGAATTTTAAAAAAATATTATTAAATTAGCCAAATATTGTCAAGTCAAAAAAGGACTTATGAAAAATATTGGACAAACTTTGCGGGAATTACGAGAATCAAAAGGACTATTGCTTCGTGAGGTTGGAGCGGAATTATCTCTTGATCCAACACTTTTAAGCAAAATCGAAAGGAATGACAGAATGCCTACTAAAGAACAAGCGAAATCACTATCGGATTTTTACGGAGACAAAAAGAATGAAGTAATAATAGCTTGGTTAAGTGATAAACTTGTGTACGAAGTTCAAGACGAAGACTTGGGACTTGCAGCAATGAAAGTAGCTGAACAAAAAATAGAATATTTAAAAACTCAAAAGACTAAATGAACATTACCAAACAAACTGCAAAAAGTAAAAGTCAGATTTTACAATATTTTAGAGACAGGTCCACTGAATTTCTTTCAGAGGTCAATGTCGAATTTGGAAATACAGAATACAAGAAAAAAGCCAAAAGTTTAAATACTCTTCTCGTTGAGGCAAAAGTTACATTAATTGAAATTATTGAACAGAAAAGCAAAAAAGAAAATTGGTCAAATCAAGAAACACTTGAATGTATCTTAATGGTTACCTATTGCAATTATGTTGTGATGCTCGAAGTCCGTCATTCCGTATGGCCTTATGAATATATGGCGTTTTCAAGAAGAATTGGAGAATTATGGGAACCTTTTTGCAAATTAGCTTTTGAATATCCAATCAACGAATTGGAATTATTCGTTCCACCTCTTTTTGCTGATGTAAAGAAACAACTTGCGGACGAAGTTCAAGATTACATCAATGGTCTTTCAATTGATAACGAGCAAAAAGAACAACTTTTAAAATACTACAACAAAGTTTGGAGTTTGGTAATGTCTGGAGAGATAAAACTTCAACTCGATTTACATTTCATTTTTGAAGGTAAAAAATACGTGGTTGATTTTAAAAGTGGCTTCGGTTCAAATGAAAAAGGGAATGTCAACAGACTTTTATTAGTTGCAAGTATTTACCATAACCTTGAAGAAAATTATGAACCATTAATTTTTGTGAGAGCAGCAGAAAACAACAACTATTTTAACACCTTAAAAAACTCAAAAATATGGAGTGCATTTTCAGGTGGAGAAACTTATGATGAACTTCAAAAATATTCTGGGTTTGACATCAGAGCTTGGATAGCCCAAAATGTTAATTGGACAGAGGATTTAGATAATGAATTCGTAGAACATTTAAACGCTAATAACTTAACTCAATATTTAACTTGGTAAATTATGATTAGCGAACAAAGAGTATTTCAGGCATATTACACAAAATCAGAACCCATAGTATCTTATATGGTAGATTTACTAAACTTAAATGGTAAAGAAAAAATCTTTGAGCCTTGTGCTGGAGACGGAGTTTTCATTGACCCTATTCTAAAAAAATATCAAGATATTACCATTGACGCATTCGAACTAAATGAAAAAGCTTGTACTAAATTAAAAAACAAATATTCAGATTTGGAAAATGTATCAATAAAACAAACAGATACATTAACAGATATGGATTTGGAATTTTTGTGCTCAATGGGTGGAAAATATGATGCAGTAATTGCAAATCCACCATATGGAGCTTGGAGAAATTCATTAGATAGAGCAACTTTAAAAAAGAGGTTCAATGGATTTTATGCTAAAGAAAGTTATTCTCTATTTCTGTATCGCAGTATAGAATCTCTAAATGAAGGAGGGAAATTAGTGTTTATAATTCCAGATACATATCTCAATCTAAATATGCACAAGGATATTAGAAAATATATCCTTTCAAGAACAAAAATAAAAGAAATAGCTCTATTTCCTTCCTCATACTTTCCAGGAGTTAATTTTGGATATGCAAATTTATCAATAATCGCATTGGAAAAAAGTAGTGATTACAAATCTAACATTGAAAATACTTTTAAAATAATTAAAGGTTTTAAATCAGTAGACGAATTAGGCAACGACAATCTAAAACATTTGACAAATTTAGAAATTCAGCAAAAAAATGTATTAAATAATAACGGACACATTTTTCTAACCAATACAAACCCAGTCGTTTCAAATTGTATTAAACAATCTGAAATGAACATTGGCGATATTTGTGACTGTGCGACAGGCTTCTACTCTGGTAATGACAAAGACCGTTTAAAAGTTTTAAGCAAAGAAATTCGTAATTCTAAAAGATATGAAGTAGTTGATAAAGATAAAATTACATACGATTGCACATCCAAACCTTTAAATGGAATTGAAAATGATAAAATATATGTTCCAATTGTAAAAGGTGGAAACATAAAATATATTAAGCCAGACAATTGGTTTATGGAATGGTCAAAGGAATTAGTTAGCTTTTATAAGAAAGACAAAAAAGCTCGCTACCAAAATTCATCTTATTATTTTAGAAAAGGTATCGGTGTCCCAATGGTAAGTTCTACTTCCATAACAGGCGTTCTAATTGAAAATAGATTATTCGACCAATCCATTGTTGGAATTTTTCCGAAAGATGAAAACTTGATTCATTATTTATTGGCTTTTTTCAATTCGCCAACTTGTAATAAATTAATAAGAACCATTAACCCATCGACAAATAATTCGTCCAATTACATAAAGCGAATTCCATTTGTCCAACCCAAGGTTCGGGATTTAAAAACCATCACCGAAAACGTCAAGCAAATAATTGAACAAGTTAAAATATCGGGGGATTACGATTTGAATTTGGAAAGTGAAAACAATAAGATAATTAAAGAACTTTACGAGTTTTAGCCAACGCTAAAAGCCATACACATTTGCAATTCGCACCAGCCAACGCTACACCAAAAATTGCAAAAGAGTATGTCTTGCCAATGCTCAATCCGAACTGATAAGAAACTATCGGAATTGAAAAACTGAGCGGAATAAAGCCAGTTGCCAACAACGTATATAAAAAATTGCTGGTAAGTGCTAAATTCATTGGCTTTTTTATATTTTTAAGGTCAGTATTAAATCGAAAATTTGTGCATATTTACACGCAACTTTTCATATACAAACACGTTACCCACAAGCAAAAAAAAAATCCGAACTATATTAAAAATCAGTCTGAAAAACCCCACCGCGTAAACAGCACATTTATTTTTTCCCACCGCTGAAAAAAAGCCAACGCCAAAAAAATAAAAGAGCTGTTTTTTTTTGCCTTTGCGCTCACATTGTACACAGCAGAATGTGAACAAAAAATCCAATAAAACGAATTATACGAACAAATCTTTTTTAACTAAGTTCAAACAATAAGTGCAACAGTTGAAAAAGATGGGAAAATTAATTTTCCCATCTTTATAAAAACTGGATGCCGATGAATTATAGCCAATTAATCGACTCTCAAAGATACCAAATTGAGAGTTATCTGAAAGCAGGTTTTAGCCAAACAAGAATTGCCAAAGAGCTTGGTGTGGATAAAAGCACCATAAGCAGAGAGCTGAACCGAAATGGAAAAAAGCGGAGCTACAATGCCAATTATGCCATTATGGCAAGCAACGAACGCAAGAAAGAAGCTTATAAGCACCGTGTCTTTGATGACGGTATGCGGTACTATATAGACAAAAAGCTTACCCAAGAGCAGTGGTCCCCTGAGCAGATAAAGGGAAGGTGCGATCTGGAAGGGATTCCTATGGTCAGTACCGAGCGTATCTATCAGTACATTTACCAGGACCAGGCAGAGGGAGGCCTTTTGTACAAGCATCTGCGCACCGCCCGAAGGTGGCGAAAAAAGCGATTGAGCAGAAAACACCAAAGGGGACAGATACCCAACCGGGTTATGATAGGCCAACGTCCCGAAATAGTGGATGCAAAGGGGCGTTTTGGGGATTGGGAGGTCGACACCATCATTGGCCAAAACCATAAATCGGCCATAGTGACCCTGACCGAGCGCAAAAGCCAATTCGAACTGATGGCCAAGACCGATGGTACAAAAGCAGCATCCATCAAAAAGCAGATGATAAACCTCCTTTCCCCTTTCAAAGAACTGGTAAGGACCATAACCTCAGATAATGGAAAGGAATTTACAGAACACCAAAAAATAGCTCGAAAACTGGATGCGGATTTTTTCTTTGCAGACCCTTATTCGCCCTGGCAAAGAGGGCTTAACGAGTACAGCAACAAGCTAATCAGGCAATACTTGCCAAAGAAAACAGATTTTAATACCATAGAACACAGAACAATCAATATGATTATCAGTAAGTTAAACAGTAGGCCAAGAAAACTATTGGGATATAAAACTCCAAACGAAGTATTTTTAACTAAATTTAAATCCAATTGTTGCACTTGTTAATTGAATCTAGCTTATCTTGTGGAACTGAAATAAAAACGAAATGCTAAAAGAAAGAATTGACATAGAAACCATTGACGGACAGTTATTTGAAATAAAAGTAATTGAGCCAGATGATTCAAAACCAGCTTCTTTCACTCATTATTTACACAATCACAAAAACGGTGTTTCACAATTTTACAAAAAAGATGCTTTGTCTTTTGTAAAGCAAATTTTAACAAAAGAATATCCAAACGAACAAATTACACAGGAATTTGCTGAAGAGGCTTTACAGTATTTAATTTTCGATTTTAAAAAATCAGTTCCTTTTCCAGCACCTGAAAAACCTAAATTCAAATTTATTGACCTTTTCGCAGGAATTGGTGGATTTAGATTGGCATTTCAAAACCTTAAAGGCAAATGTGTTTTTACAAGCGAATGGGACAAATATTCCAAACAAACTTACAAAGCCAACTTTGGCGAAATTCCCTTTGGCGACATAACCAAGCAAGAAACAAAGAATTATATTCCTGACAATTTTGACGTTCTGTGTGCAGGATTTCCTTGTCAAGCATTTTCCATTGCAGGACGACGTGGCGGTTTTGAAGACACACGAGGAACATTGTTTTTTGACGTCGCTGAAATAATAAAAAAGAAACAACCAAAAGCCATTTTCCTTGAAAACGTCAAAGGACTTCGCAATCACGACAAAGGCAAAACTTTAGCGACGATTTTAAATGTGCTTCGAGAAGATTTAAATTATTATGTTCCCGAACCTCAAATTTTAAATGCAAAAGAATTTGGTGTACCTCAAAATAGAGAACGAATTTTCATCGTAGGTTTTCGCAAAGATTTGGCAATTACCGATTTTCAATATCCAGAACCAACAAATGAAAATGCAGTTTTGGATGACATTTTAGAACAAGAAGAAGTTTCGGTAAAATATTATTTGTCCACAACTTACGTTCAAACTTTAAAAAATCACAGAGCACGTCACGAAAGTAAAGGAAACGGATTTGGCTACGAAATTATTCCAAATGATGGAACTGCAAACGCAGTAGTCTGTGGCGGAATGGGCAGAGAACGAAATTTAGTTTTAGATGATAGATTGACAAATTTTGTTCCTGTAACTCACATTACCGGAAAAGTTAATCGTGAAGGAATTAGAAAAATGACACCACGAGAATGGGCAAGACTTCAAGGTTTTCCCGATAACTTCAAAATCGTAGTTTCAGACGCACAAGCATATAAACAATTCGGAAATTCAGTTGCAGTTCCCGCTATTCAAGCAACAGCGGAAAAAATTATAGAAAAACTAAACTTTAAATGATTACAGGTAACAAAGGAGAATGGAGCGAAATTTATGCTCTTTTCAAATTATTGGGCGATAAACAATTATTTCTTGGTAATAAAGACATTGAAAAATTAGAAGGTTTAGTTTATCCAATAATCAAAATACTACGTTCAGAAAATAACGGAGATTTCCAATATTCTATCGAAGACGAGATAATTTTAATTTCGGGTAACGAGCAAGTATTGAAAATTCCAATTTCAGAGTTTAAAGAAAAAGCTCTTTTTTTACTAAAGTCAATCAAAGCAAACCGAGAACGAACTTTTTCGGTTCCAGAGATTGAAGAGTTTATGAAATCAATAAATTGCATTTCGTTAAAGGCAAGTTCATCCGCTAAAACTGACATTACAATTGTTGTTCACGACCAAAGAACAAATCAACAACCAACTCTTGGTTTTAGTATAAAATCGCAACTTGGAAGTCCTTCCACTCTACTTAATGCAGGAAAAACAACAAATTTTATTTATAAAATTAACGGTGCAAGCTTATCAAAAAATGAGATTGAGCAAATAAATTCAATAGATACAAGAAGTAAGATAATGGACCGAATTGCTAAAATACAAAGCAAAGGTGGAGCATTTAAATTTGTCAAAACTAAAAGACAAATTTTCTCAAATAATCTTGTTTTAATAGACAGTTTGCTACCCGAAATTTTATCGCAAGTCGTTTTTGACTTTTATTCAAGTGAGTTTTCGCATTTGACTGATTTAGTCAACTCAACAGCAGATAGAAATCCGTTGAAATTCGATATTGAAAACGAGCATAAATTTTACGAATACAAAATCAAACGTTTTCTAACTGATGTTGCGCTTGGAATGATGCCATCGCAAGTTTGGACAGGGAAATATGATGCAACAGGCGGATATTTAATCGTAAAAGAAAATGGAGATGTTCTTTGCTATCATATTTACAACAGAAACGAGTTTGAAGATTATTTGCTGAATAATACTAAACTTGATACCGCAAGCTCTTCCCGACACGGATTTGGAGAAGTATATGAGGAAAACGGACAATTATTCTTCAACCTAAATTTACAAATTCGGTTCACAAAATAGCCAACGCTAAAAGCCATACACATTTGCAATTCGCACCAGCCAATGCTTCGCCCAAAATTGCAAAAGAGTATGTCTTGCCAAGGCGCAAATCCGAACTAACCTGAAAGAAGATAATCTGAAAAATAGAACGCAGATAAAGCCAGTGGGTAACACCGTATATAGGCAATAAGGGCTTTGTTTATAACCCCAAAGTTATTACCTTTCAGCCAAGGTCAGTAATAAACGGAAAATAATCGCATACTTTTCCCCTTACTGCCCATATACAAACACGTTGTAAGCAAGCCTAAAGATGTACTTTCCTGAAATAGGTTGACTAAAAATTAATCATTTAATTATAGTCACTTATGAAAACACAAAATGAACACTGGCGAAAAAAAAGCTATCAAAAAGTAACTTTAGAAACTAAACTTTTAGTCGTTGACCAAATCCTGAACGGTCAAGTATCCACAAACTTTGCTTCTAAAAAGTATGATGTTCCCAGAACTACAATTACCTATTGGTTGAGAAAATACAGTACTTTGGTACAACAAAACACAGGTATGAGTAAAAACGATGAGATTAAAAAATTAAAGGAACGCATTGAAGAACTGGAGTTTGTAAAGGACTTCCAACAAGATATTATCGCTGATATGGAACTTATTACAGGCGTCGATATGTCAAAAAACTCATTGCCCAAAACATTAGCAAAAGAGATAGAACTGAAGAAGAAAAACCGTTTAAAAGAAAATGGCTCTATCAATGTTTTGGGATTAGTAAACAAGCCTTCTACAAACGACTCAGAACCCAACAAAAACAAGAGCTAGACCATCAAATAATACTTACACTGGTCAAGGACTATCGTAAAAAAGTAGGCTCTGAAACGGGTGGAATAAAACTTTACGGTGCACTTAAACAAGACTTTATAAACGCTGGCATCAAAATGGGCAGAGATAAATTCTACCGGTCCCTAAGGCTACATAAGCTTTTGGTCCCTAAAAGAAAAAATTACATCACCACAACAAACTCAAATCATATGTTTAAAAAATTGTACTTTCCTGAAATAGGTTGACTAAAAATTAATCATTTAATTATAGTCACTTATGAAAACACAAAATGAACACTGGCGAAAAAAAAGCTATCAAAAAGTAACTTTAGAGACTAAACTTTTAGTCGTTGACCAAATCCTGAACGGTCAAGTATCCACAAACTTTGCTTCTAAAAAGTATGATGTTCCCAGAACTATGAGATGGTCTAGTTAGGCTGGACAGATTTTAGACAAACTTAAGTTTTTTTTAGGTCCATGAGCAAAATAGATTTAAACATTATTTCTTTTTTGTATTTATACTTTAGGCTGCCATCTGATATACTGAGGCCGGGGGATTATTGTCCAGAGAGGAATGATCCCTTCTGTTGTTGTAATAGGAAATGAATTGTTTGCATGCCCTGTGCAGTTCCATTCCGTTTTCGGGCCTTTCCAAATAGAGCTTGTCATATTTGATCGTGCGCCAAAACCGTTCTATATAAACATTGTCGAGAGCCCTGCCCTTGCCGTCCATCGATATCTTGACAGTTTCCAGACCTTTGACAAAGGCAATGTAACAATCGGACGTGAACTGGGTGCCTTGGTCAGAATTGATGATTTCCGGCTTTCCCTGCGTCCGCACGGCCTCCCTTACGACCCCTGTTACCCATTCCGCTTCCATCGAGTTGGAAATGCTCCAGCCGACAATGTAACGGCTGTGCACATCAATAATGGCGGTGAGGTACATAAATCCCCTTGGCATGGGAATATAGGTGATATCTATACTCCATACCTGGTTGGGACGCTCTATTGCAAGGTTTCTGAGCAAATACGGATATTTGTACTTTGTGGGATCGGATATGGTGGTGCGCGGACGGCAGTATACTGTCTTTA
This sequence comes from uncultured Flavobacteriaceae bacterium, assembly GCA_963716065.1. Taxonomy (GTDB): domain Bacteria; phylum Bacteroidota; class Bacteroidia; order Flavobacteriales; family Flavobacteriaceae; genus Aequorivita. The sequence goes on along the minus strand of OY970287.1, from coordinate 35,847 downwards.
TCCGCATTACGTTCATCAGTGTGCGCACGTGGCAGCGCCCTACCTTGAACCCCGCTTTGACAAGTTCGTTGCGCATCCGCCGTGTTCCGCGCGTTGGATCCTCCAAGTGCAGTTCGTCGAGCAAGGCCATCATCCGAAGGTCTTTTTCTCGATATGCTCTTGCCGGGGCATAATAAAGAGTGCTGCGCGAGAGCCCCAACAGATGGCATTGATGTACTATTGAGGCTGCTTCTGCTGTGCGCTCGATCATTTGCCGTCGATTTTCCGTTGGGATCATAGCAGCTTTTTTTTTAACCAGTCCCGGTCCATTTTCAGCTCACCGATCTCCCGGTACAGCTCGTCCTGGGTCTTGCGCATCCCCTGGAGCTCCTCCAGATGGGCCTTGTCCTTATCAAAAACAATAGCAGCATTCAAGAGGAATTCTTTTTTCCATTGCGTTATCTGGTTGGGATGTAATTGGTACTTTTGAGCAAGTTCGCTCGTTGTTTCGTGTTCTTTGATGGCCTCAAGGGCAACCTTGGCCTTGAAAGCGGAGTTAAAGGTGCGACGTTGTTTTTTCATAGTTCAGAAAATTAAAGATTAATAATTTCCTGTCCAAAAAAACTAAACCACTATACTACAATTACCTATTGGTTGAGAAAATACAGTACTTTAGTACAACAAAACACAGGTATGAGTAAAAACGATAAGATTAAAAAATTAAAGGAACGCATTGAAGAACTGGAGTTTGTAAAGGACTTCCAACAAGATATTATCGCTGATATGGAACTTATTACAGGCGTCGATATGTCAAAAAACTCATTGCCCAAAACATTAGCAAAAGAGATAGAACTGAAGAAGAAAAACCGTTTAAAAGAAAATGGCTCTATCAATGTTTTGGGATTAGTAAACAAGCCTTCTACAAACGACTCAGAACCCAACAAAAACAAGAGCTAGACCATCAAATAATACTTACACTGGTCAAGGACTATCGTAAAAAAGTAGGCTCTGAAACGGGTGGAATAAAACTTTACGGTGCACTTAAACAAGACTTTATAAACGCTGGCATCAAAATGGGCAGAGATAAATTCTACCGGTTCCTAAGGCTACATAAGCTTTTGGTCCCTAAAAGAAAAAATCACATCACCACAACAAACTCAAATCATATGTTTAAAAAATATAAAAACCTGGTAAAAGGCCACGTTCCTAAACGACCAGAACAACTCTGGGTAAGTGATATAACCTACATTAAAACCGAAAATGGGCATAACTATTTAGCATTGGTGACAGATGCCTATTCTAAACAAATTATGGGCTATAATCTAGACAACCATATGAGAACATCGCTTTGCACAGAGGCGCTCGCTATGGCTATAAAAAATAGAAAATATCCAAGTCAAAAGCTTATTCATCACTCGGACAGGGGATTCCAATACTGCAATCCTAAATATACCGAATTTGCTGAAAATAACGGAATTACGATGAGTATGGCCGAACAGTACGACCCTTACGAAAACGCTGTCGCTGAACGTATTAACAGAACGCTCAAATACGAATATGGCCTAAAACAAACAATCAAAAACACAGATTTAGCTCAAAAAATGACACATCAAGCAGTGTATATTTATAACAATTTAAGAACACATTTTAGCTTGTACTTAAGAAAACCAGCGGAAGTGCATTTAAATCCAAACATCAAATACAAGCCGTATCGAAAAAATAAGGTAAATTTACCTGAACTTACGATTTAAGAAAAGACCCAGAAAGTTATTCTGATTTTTTTGGCCAATTTAAAAGGCCATAAAAAAAATCGGAAATAACTTTCGTGAAAAGTAAAAAATAAACCTTGAAAAAAGGTCAACCTATTTCAGTATAATACAAAAAACCGAACTAAATAACAAAAGAATATAAAATGAAATTAGTAAGACCTGAAAAATTGAATTTATTGACGCATAAAGAACTTAATGAAACTTGGGTTCAACACGTAATTGCGGAAGCCCCAACAATTTTAGGACTTGGCGATTTGATTTTAAAAGACAAAGAAAGAATTCACCCAAAAGCAGGAAGACTCGACCTCTTATTACAAGATGCTGAAAGTAAAAGAAGATATGAAGTTGAAGTACAATTCGGGAAAGTTGATGAAAGCCACATTATTCGAACAATCGAATACTGGGATATAGAAAGAAAAAGGTATCCGCAATACGACCATTGTGCAGTAATTATTGCAGAAGATATAACAAGTAGATTTTTAAATGTAATTAGTCTTTTTAATGGATATATTCCTTTAATTGCAATACAAATGTCTGCTTATCAATTTTCTAAAGACGAGGTTTCTCTTATTTTTACAACGGTATTGGACGAACTAAATTTAGGTTTAGTAGAAGAAGATGAAGAAACAAAAGAAGTTACTGACAGAACGTATTGGGAAACAGTAAAGGGAACAAAACAAACAGTCGCACTCGCTGACCAATTACTTGAAATAGTTAAAGAATTTAGCCCACATTTAGATTTAAAATACAATAAATACTACATTGGACTTGCTAAAAATGGACAACCTAATAATTTTGCAATATTTAGAGCAAAGAAAAGTAGTATGTTATTAGAAATAAGACTTAAACAGTCACCAGAAATCCAAGACAAACTTGACAATGCAAAACTTGACACTATGGATTACGAAAACAAATGGGGACGTTATAGAATAAGAGTTGACAAAAATGACATTAGCAAAAATAAGGAGTTGTTAAAGGAATTAATGATGCTTTCTTATGGAATTGTTGCAGATGATAAATAACACGAATAGAAAGCCGAACGCACAACACGGTATATAAAAAATAGCGGGTTCAGTGTTAAAACCAAAGTATGAGCATATTAATAAACATTAGTAATAAACCGAAAATTAGTGCATTTTTAGCCGCTACTTTTCATATACCCAACCGTTATGCTACATTAAAAAAAAATACGGTCAAAATAGGACTGACATTCCAAAATCAAAATATGTGAAATTCTGCCGAAAAGAAATAAAAAATAAGACAGACGAGTTTTGAAAATCGAAAGAGTAAGAATCAATTTTAAAATCAACAAAATGAAAAAATTAAATATATTAATTGGAATTGCTGTATTAGCAATATTGTTCTCTTGTGAAAAAGAAAACGAGTCTAATATTCAAGAAAATCAAGAAATTCTAGATTTAGTATCTATAGTAGATATTGATACCCGAATGCAAAGCTTATTGGAGGTAAATGGAGATAATGGAAATAGAAATCCAGACCCTTGTACTTATGTTATTGTTTCTTGGGATGGTGAATGGGGTAGAGCCTCGAGAAATTGTGATGGTTGGGGGCTTTGCAATTCTAACTGGTTCTATTGGGATTGTAGCGGAAATAGGTCTGGCAATTCCTCTGCTCCATTAGAATTTGACACCGCTGCAAATAAGCACTATATTGATATTCTTTTTTCTGAGCCAGTACCTTCTAACATACCAATTGAAGATTTGGCGTTAGCTATAGATGAAGAATTTCAGGTATTTATAGAAAGTGAGAACAAAAATTTAGTTTTCAATAATGCACTTTACCCATATAATGAAAATTTAGGTGATTTTGGTGGAATTAGAATTTATCTTGATTAACTTTATAAAGACCGCACTTTAAAGTGCGGTCTTAAAATTTATTATTATGTTTAAAATAATTACTTATATAAGCTTAACTCTATTCGCTAATATTATTTTAGCACAGAATAAAGAGTGCTCATTATTAAAATCCGTAAATAATGATATTTCAATTGTAAACTCTAAAGATTTATTATGTATTGCAAAATCAACTAAAAAGAAAAATACTATTATTTACACATTTGGGATATGGTGCAGGTTTGCAGATTACATTTAAAAAATGCCTTAAAATTAAAGAACAAATATGATGTTGACTTGTACGTTATGCTAATTGATGACAATAAAAAAAATATTTTAGATAAAACCTATAACTTTCTAAAAGGTATAGATAAAGATATTAAAATTGTATTGCTTAGCTCTGAATACTCTAAAAGACAAAACAGAAGATATAAAATTTTTCTAAAAGAAATTACACCGAGTAATTTTGAAAATATAAATGATATGTCAAAATATATAGTCTTAGATAAGAAGGGCAAAGTCCAAATGGTTACAAATTGGAAAGATAATAAAGAGTATGATTGGCAAGATGATATTAATATGCTAAATGATAAGGTAATTCCACTTTTGACAAAAAATTAACGTGGCATAACAACGTATATAAAAAATAGCGCAATTAGTTGCCTTACGAAAGGTTAGCGCATATTTTCGAGGTCGCCAAATTTTTAAATTTGGCTATTTTGAGAAAGAAAAGATAAATAGAAAAATTTAAAAAATCGGCTTGTGTTACATCCGAATGGATAGCGTCTATTTTCAGCGCTACTTTTCATATACAAGACCGTTGTGCTTCATTATCACAATGTACTTTCCTGAAATAGGTTGACTAAAAATTAATCATTTAATTATAGTCACTTATGAAAACACAAAATGAACACTGGCGAAAAAAAAGCTATCAAAAAGTAACTTTAGAAACTAAACTTTTAGTCGTTGACCAAATCCTGAACGGTCAAGTATCCACAAACTTTGCTTCTAAAAAGTATGATGTTCCCAGAACTACAATTACCTATTGGTTGAGAAAATACAGTACTTTGGTACAACAAAACACAGGTATGAGTAAAAACGATGAGATTAAAAAATTAAAGGAACGCATTGAAGAACTGGAGTTTGTAAAGGACTTCCAACAAGATATTATCGCTGATATGGAACTTATTACAGGCGTCGATATGTCAAAAAACTCATTGCCCAAAACATTAGCAAAAGAGATAGAACTGAAGAAGAAAAACCGTTTAAAAGAAAATGGCTCTATCAATGTTTTGGGATTAGTAAACAAGCCTTCTACAAACGACTCAGAACCCAACAAAAACAAGAGCTAGACCATCAAATAATACTTACACTGGTCAAGGACTATCGTAAAAAAGTAGGCTCTGAAACGGGTGGAATAAAACTTTACGGTGCACTTAAACAAGACTTTATAAACGCTGGCATCAAAATGGGCAGAGATAAATTCTACCGGTCCCTAAGGCTACATAAGCTTTTGGTCCCTAAAAGAAAAAATCACATCACCACAACAAACTCAAATCATATGTTTAAAAAATATAAAAACCTGGTAAAAGGCCACGTTCCTAAACGACCAGAACAACTCTGGGTAAGTGATATAACCTACATTAAAACCGAAAATGGGCATAACTATTTAGCATTGGTGACAGATGCCTATTCTAAACAAATTATGGGCTATAATCTAGACAACCATATGAGAACATCGCTTTGCACAGAGGCGCTCGCTATGGCTATAAAAAATAGAAAATATCCAAGTCAAAAGCTTATTCATCACTCGGACAGGGGATTCCAATACTGCAATCCTAAATATACCGAATTTGCTGAAAATAACGGAATTACGATGAGTATGGCCGAACAGTACGACCCTTACGAAAACGCTGTCGCTGAACGTATTAACAGAACGCTCAAATACGAATATGGCCTAAAACAAACAATCAAAAACACAGATTTAGCCCAAAAAATGACACATCAAGCAGTGTATATCTATAACAATTTAAGAACACATTTTAGCCTGGGCTTAAGAAAACCAGCGGAAGTGCATTTAAATCCAAACATCAAATACAAGCCGTATCGAAAAAATAAGGTAAATTTACCTGAACTTACGATTTAAGAAAAGACCCAGAAAGTTATTCTGATTTTTTTGGCCAATTTAAAAGGCCATAAAAAAAATCGGAAATAACTTTCGTGAAAAGTAAAAAATAAACCTTGAAAAAAGGTCAACCTATTTCAGTATAATACAAGAACGACCGTACTCCGAAAAAACAGACATCTGAAATACGAACTTTGACATCTTGACTAAAACTTACGGACTGACTTTGTCGAGACATAATCCGACCCGAATGTTTTAAAAAATTTTTCCACCGCACATTTTAAAAAATAATTTTAGCCAGCCGCACATTGGCACATTTGTAAAACTTCACGAACCGACCCACAAACCAAGTTTTCAAAAGAGCCAATTTCCCTACCCTCGAAAAGCCGTTGAAAATTAAATTCAAAAAAAATTCAATCGCGCAACTTAATGTTAAAAAATTGTCTTTACATTTGCGAAGTAACTATCATAAACTGATACTTGTTTCATTATGGCAAAGCAATTTTATAAAGCGGTCTATTTCAGTGACTACCCTTCAGAAGACTCAAAAGATAAGTCTGTAACACTTGCGTTCAGCGAACCTGAAGAACCTTATTTTTCAAAGGTAAAGGACTTGACAACTCAAGAATTAAAAGACCTCATTGGCATACAAACATATAAGCAACTTGCACTTTTTTCCGAGAAACAAGAGCGTTCAATTAATCAAGTTGTAAAACGACTTATAAAACAAAAACTGCCAGAAATTGACAAAGTTGATGGTGTTACAAAAAAAGATGTAACATTTGTCAAAAGCAAAGACATACCGTTTCAAAGATGGTATCCTTATATTGAAGGTTATTCTCCTGATTTTGTAAAATCCCTAATTAAAAACTACGGTATTACAGATGCTCTGATTTATGAGCCATTCGCAGGAACAGGTACAACCCTTCTTGCAGCTGATGATTTGGGCTTATCAACCGTATATTCCGAAGTAAATCCGCTTCTTCAATTTCTCATTCAAACGAAATTAAATGTTTTAAAAGCAAAAGAAACCCAAAGGAAAAAGCTATCCAAAGACCTTAAGGATATTCAAAAAGTTATTTTAAAAAACATTAATAAATTTGAAGAAGATAAGTCGTTAAGAGAATCCTATAAATCCCTCTTTTCTGATAAAAAATATTTTCCTGATGAGACTCTTGAACAATTATTAAAACTTAGGTCATACATAGATATTGTGAAATTAGAAGATGGACTTCTTGCTGATACCTTAACTGTAGCGGTGATTTCTTGTTTACTTCCAGTATCTTATCTTAAAAAAGTTGGAGATGTCAGATTTAAAACACCAAAAGAAATTGAAAAAGACCTTAGAACTTTCAATGATATTTTACCAGAAAAAATTGGTAACATAGCAGATGACGTTTTAAATTTTGATTATTCTCTCAAAGGAAAACCCGAATTTATTCTTTCAAATGCCAAAAATATTGGTCGGGTGAATGATTTAAAAATAGGAGCAATTATTACCAGCCCACCTTATTTAAATGGGACAAATTATTTTAGGAATACAAAAATTGAATTATGGTTTTTAAAGTATTTACAATTTGAAAATGATTTGCGTTTTTTTAGAGACCAAGCGTTAACTAGCGGAATTAACGATGTTAAAAAGGAATATGCTTACGTTAATGGACTTGACATTGCATCAAAAAGTAGCTTGCTAAAAGCAACACTTATCGAATTAAACAAAAACGCTTATGATTTAAGAATACCTATAATGGCACAAAGCTATTTTAAAGAAATGTATACAATCTTTAATGACGCAAAACCATTGTTAGAACAAAATGCTAAAGTATTAATTGATATTGGAGATTCAATTTTTAGTGGTGTCCACATAAATACAGACGACATATTAATTGAATTAATGCAAGGATTAGGTTATGAATTCATTGAAAATAAAATTTTACGAAAAAGACGATCTCGAAATCAAGAAGTACTTACGCAGTCATTATTAGTTTTTGAATATAATGAAAAACCCAAGAACTCAAAAAATGACAAGTCAAAATTCTATTGGCAAAAAAATTGGGATAATTTCCGAAACGAAATTCCACATCAACAAGAACCATATTCTAGTAGAAATTGGGGGCATAATAATCATTCTCTTTGCTCTTATCAAGGCAAATTAAAGCCAGCAATTGCTCATCATCTTGTAAATGCCTTTGTACCTGAAAACGGCTCTGTTCTTGACCCCTTTTCAGGTGTCGGTACCATTCCTTTTGAAGCAGCATTAGCAGGAAAACTATCTTATGGGATTGATATTAGTTTGCCAGCGTATTACATCTCTTATGCTAAGGTAAATTCACCAATACCCTCTGAATCCTTTGCTTACATTAATGCTTTAGACAACTTTATCAAATGCAATAAATGCTCTGAAAAAGAAATAGATGAAGTGAAAACTTTCGGGTTTAATAAAAAACTATCTGAATACTACGAAGAAAATACATTAAAAGAAATATTGCTTGCCCGTAGATTCGTGAAAGAAAACTTTCCATCAACACCAAGCGAAATGCTAGTTGTTGGTTCATTACTTCATATTCTTCACGGAAATAGACCTTATGCACTAAGCAGACGCTCACACCCTATTGTTCCGTATGCACCAACTGGAGAATTCATTTATAAAAGTTTAATTGAAAAGCTTTATGAAAAAGTGAATAGACTAATCAACGAAGAATTACCTCTTAACTTTAAAAACGGAAAAATATTTAATCAAGACTCAACTATTGTTTGGCCTCAAGAAATAAATGACTTAGATGCAATAATTACATCTCCACCGTTTTTTGACAGCACTCGATTTTATTTGGCAAACTGGATAAGAATTTGGTTTACTGGATGGTCAGAAATTGATTTTAAACATCAACCTAAATCATTCATAGATGAAAGACAAAAAGTTGATTTTGCTATTTATGAATTTATATTTAGACAAGCAAAGGAGAGAATGAAAAAGGATGGCGCATTTGTTTTACATTTAGGAAAGAGTAACAAATGTGATATGGCATTAGAGCTTCAAAAAATTAGTAAAAGATGGTTTAAAACCGCTGACTTGTTTGATGAAAGCGTAGTACATTGCGAATCACACGGAATAAGAGATAAAGGAACGGTAACTTCTCATCAATACCTTGTGCTAGTTTAAACTATTCGAAGCCTAACAACTTTTTATTTTCGAGAGAAAGATTATCAACTAATTCATAGACAAGTAAAATCTTTTTGATTTCCTTAATACGTTTTGGTAGGTCTGATTTCTCTCTGACTTGCAAATAACGTTCAACCCCCTTATTGACATCTATGTTGTGATTCATTATTGGGAGCTTATTTGAAATCAAGTCACTATTTGCTCCTGTAATTCTGGCAAGATCAATTAACTCATTATTTGTATAGAACTTACTCGGCCATTTATCTCTTTTATTTTCGTTAGCATTTTTTGAAAGTAATGCTGCATTTTCCTTTTTAAGTGGATAGAGATATTTTGATGGTAAAATGTGGTCAATTGACCAGGTATCGCGTTGATTAATATCTAATGGTTCTTTTGTCTTGAAACATCGACTTTCAAATCTTTTAAATAAATCCTGAAAGTCAATTGATTCGTTTTCTTCTTCTATAAATAAATCAGCTATTCTTCTTCGAACGGCAAATTCGTGTAACTGCTCTTTTGTTCTTTTGGGATTTAAAACTGCATTAATGGCTCCCTTACAACTCCTACATTCCATTTGCTTCTCCAAAGGCCCCAGCCTGAATGTTTGCTAAAAGCATTGAAAGGCAAAATTCGAGTGCAAACATTACATTGCTTCCAATATGATTCCGGGTGTTCAGTTGCAATCCGAAAAAACCCTTCCCAAAATCGCAAAGCAGTAGTGGAATCAGCACTGTTATATTCTTCTTCCCAGTTGTCAAAAGGCAAATCGGTTTCTTTTGAGTGAATAAATCCACAATGTTCGCATTTCCAAACAGCCGTTTCAATTGCTTCTTGTGGCGTCAGCAACTTTTGTCCGACTTGGACATAGTTCATTTCTTGGCAACTTACACATTTATATGCCACCCAAGCATCGTGATAAGGAATACCACCTACTCTTAGAATTCCTGTATTATTTACCGTTTTTTTTCTTGCCATTAACTTCTTTAAAAGATTTTTCACAATCGATAAAGGTAAATAATTAAAATTAAACCCTTTTCACAAGTGTAAGCACATTTGCAATTCGCACAAGCCAATGCACTACCCAAAGCTGAGAGTAATAAGGACAAACCAGGACTTGAAAGGAATGGCCAGCTTACAACATTGTATAAACGTAATGCGGATTGAATCGCTAAAATTTAGTATTTTGGCTACTATTAAAGTTTCGTGTAGGCAGACAGCATATCACTCCGAAATCCCGCACTACACTTATACTTGACCGTTGTGCTTAATTAAAAAAATGTACTTTCCTGAAATAGGTTGACTAAAAATTAATCATTTAATTATAGTCACTTATGAAAACACAAAATGAACACTGGCGAAAAAAAAGCTATCAAAAAGTAACTTTAGAAACTAAACTTTTAGTCGTTGACCAAATCCTGAACGGTCAAGTATCCACAAACTTTGCTTCTAAAAAGTATGATGTTCCCAGAACTACAATTACCTATTGGTTGAGAAAATACAGTACTTTGGTACAACAAAACACAGGTATGAGTAAAAACGATGAGATTAAAAAATTAAAGGAACGCATTGAAGAACTGGAGTTTGTAAAGGACTTCCAACAAGATATTATCGCTGATATGGAACTTATTACAGGCGTCGATATGTCAAAAAACTCATTGCCCAAAACATTAGCAAAAGAGATAGAACTGAAGAAGAAAAACCGTTTAAAAGAAAATGGCTCTATCAATGTTTTGGGATTAGTAAACAAGCCTTCTACAAACGACTCAGAACCCAACAAAAACAAGAGCTAGACCATCAAATAATACTTACACTGGTCAAGGACTATCGTAAAAAAGTAGGCTCTGAAACGGGTGGAATAAAACTTTACGGTGCACTTAAACAAGACTTTATAAACGCTGGCATCAAAATGGGCAGAGATAAATTCTACCGGTCCCTAAGGCTACATAAGCTTTTGGTCCCTAAAAGAAAAAATCACATCACCACAACAAACTCAAATCATATGTTTAAAAAATATAAAAACCTGGTAAAAGGCCACGTTCCTAAACGACCAGAACAACTCTGGGTAAGTGATATAACCTACATTAAAACCGAAAATGGGCATAACTATTTAGCATTGGTGACAGATGCCTATTCTAAACAAATTATGGGCTATAATCTAGACAACCATATGAGAACATCGCTTTGCACAGAGGCGCTCGCTATGGCTATAAAAAATAGAAAATATCCAAGTCAAAAGCTTATTCATCACTCGGACAGGGGATTCCAATACTGCAATCCTAAATATACCGAATTTGCTGAAAATAACGGAATTACGATGAGTATCGCCGAACAGTACGACCCTTACGAAAACGCTGTCGCTGAACGTATTAACAGAACGCTCAAATACGAATATGGCCTAAAACAAACAATCAAAAACACAGATTTAGCCCAAAAAATGACACATCAAGCAGTGTATATCTATAACAATTTAAGAACACATTTTAGCCTGGGCTTAAGAAAACCAGCGGAAGTACATTTAAATCCAAACATCAAATACAAGCCGTATCGAAAAAATAAGGTAAATTTACCTGAACTTACGATTTAAGAAAAGACCCAGAAAGTTATTCTGATTTTTTTGGCCAATTTAAAAGGCCATAAAAAAAATCGGAAATAACTTTCGTGAAAAGTAAAAATAAACCTTGAAAAAAGGTCAACCTATTTCAGTATAATACGAGGTCATTTAAACTTTTTATTTTTCATTTTCTTTAGTAATATTACCATAAATGATAGATAGTTGAAGCCCAACCAACTTGCAATGGTCGTATCAAACCTGTTCAGTAGAGATCGGTAACTGTCCATCCAGGCGTTCGTCCGCTCAATGACATATCTTTTGTCATATAGTTCTTGGTCAAAATATTCGTCCCTATCGGTATTCCCATTGCGCTTGTTGAAACACACATTGGCATTGATCTCTTTTTTCTCACAAGAGTTTCTAAAGTCTTTTGAATCAAACCCGGCATCTGCGTTGAGGAACAGGCCTTCCACAGTAATATTGGCCTGTTCGAGTGTTGCCGTGACCACCTCGAACTGTACCTCTATGTTGTACAGGTCGTTATGGTTGCCTGCCAGCGGTTCTGACATGGCTATTGGCAGTCCCTGCCTATCGCTCAAATATAGGGCGTTTGTGGTCTTGCGCTTTTTCCGCCCTTGGTATGCTACTTCTTCACCGCCCCTTATCGCAGGTGTGTGGCTACCGTCCAGGTCAACACTTGAAAGGTCCAGTTCTGATCTGTGCCTATCGAGGATACCTATCCAGCAAGTCTTCCAAACTCCGGTAACGCACCATTTTCTATAATGGTAATAGACCGATTCCCAGCTTAATGTCTTTTCCTTGAAGAACACCTCTGTGGGCAATTGATGCCACTGCACGCCTGTTTTCAGCTTGTAGAGAATTGCGTTGACGATCTCGACCAACGGAACAGTTGGGGGAAAACCTCTTTTTGGCAGTGGCAGGTATGGGACAATTTCCATTTCTATTGTATCTTTGTCGAGTACCGAGTACATATGGGGTTGTGATTTAGTTATTTATGTTTCGCAACACAAATATCCACAACCCTTTTTATTTTTTCAAAAAAAGTTTAAATCACTTCTACATCAACAATACACAAAGTGGAATTTATTAAGCTAAAAGACTTATCAAAAAAGGATAAAAAAGAAATTCTCGATTTGTGGAATAATGAATACCCAGAAAAGCTTAATTATCAATCTCTATCGGAATTTGAAAATTATCTTGAAAACTTAACCGAACAATCCCATATTTTAATGAAAGATAAAGATCAATGTATTAAAGGTTGGTACTTCAACTTCATTCGTGAAAATGAAAAATGGTTTGCAATAATTTTAGATTCAAAGTTTCACTCAAAAGGATTCGGAACGAAAATCCTCAATCTTGCGAAAGAAAAAGAATCAGAATTAAATGGCTGGGTAATTGACAAAGGCAATGACAAAAAGAAAAATGGCGAACCATATAAATCGCCTTTGAATTTTTATTTAAAAAATGGATTTGTAAAGTTCGCAAAAGAAAGATTAGAGCTTGAAAAATTATCTGCTGTAAAAATTAGATGGGAAAAATAAAAACTTGCAACTGCACCATATATAAGCGTTATTCAAAATAAAAGCACCAGTTTAAGGAACCAAAATAAAAACAGCAATCCCTACAAAAACTACAATCTGAAGCCATTTTAAAACTACACCCATGCTTTTCCATTTCAAAAGTAAAGAGGAAATACGGCCAGCCGCCAAAGCAATTGTACTAAAAGTTAAAAAGGAAATAGTCATAAAAGTAATTCCCAAGATATAGAATTGAGCGACTGTGTTTCCGTCATTATCCCAAAGAAAACCTGGAAAAAATGCCAAAAAGAAAATCATCACTTTGGGATTTAACAAATTCATTATAACCCCTGTTTTAAAAAGTTGTGCGTATGATTTCTTCGGAGCATTTTCAGCCAATGAAATGTGTTCGTCACTTTTATAAACTTTGTAAGCGAAGTAAAGTAAATAGCAAGCACCCAAAACTTTTATTGCGTAAAAAATTTCTTCCGAAGCGGTTATAATTGCAGAAACGCCAAATGCCAAAAGCGTCGTGTGCACTATGCAACCGCTAATTAATCCCGCAGTTGTGGCTATTCCGCTTTTGGTGCCGTTTACCAACGATTGCGTGAGTACATAAATATTATCCGGCCCAGGGGAGATTGCGAGCGCGAGGGTTGCAATTGAAAATGAAATTAGGGTTTCAATCATAAAAGACTTTTTGAGTCACGAATTTTGGAATCACGACCATACTTTTGCGAATAAGATTTTTTTAGAATTTTCGCTATCAAACTTCCGGCATTCGTCTTCCAGCTTCCGTCTTATTTAAAATCGCTTTGTTTATTTCTTTCACCAATGCTGGTCCTTCATAAATAAAACCCGTGTAAAGTTGCACCAAACTTGCTCCAGCATCCAATTTTTCCAAAGCATCCTTTGCAGAATGGATTCCGCCAACACCAATAATTGGAAATGATTTATTGCTTTTTTCCGAAAGAAATCGGATTACTTCCGTAGCTCTTTTGGTCAACGGTTTTCCACTTAAACCGCCCATTTCCTTTTTGTTTTCTGAAGAAATTCCTTCGCGGGAAATGGTAGTATTTGTTGCAATAACACCGTCAATCTTTGTTGTATCAACTATTTCGATAATATCTAAAAGTTGTTCATTGGTCAAATCTGGAGCAATTTTCAGTAGAATTGGTTTGCGACTTCTGGACTGCGCTCGAAGGGACATTTCATTATTTCTATCCTGAAGTGTTTGCAAAAGTTTTGTTAGGGGCTCTTTTTCCTGTAACTCACGGAGGTTTGGCGTGTTCGGCGAACTCACATTTACCACAAAATAATCCACATAATCAAACAATGCTTCAAAACAGATGATATAATCATTTACCGCTTCTTCATTGGATGTAATTTTGTTTTTACCAATATTTCCGCCAATCAGAACGTGTTTAGTTTCTCCGAGCGCAGTCGAGGGGTTCTTCTTCAACCTTTCAACAGCATCTTCCACTCCCCCATTATTAAAACCCATTCTATTAATAATTGCGGAATCTTCCCTTAATCGAAACAATCGTGGAGTTTCATTTCCCGGTTGCGGTTTAGGGGTAACGGTTCCAATTTCAATAAAGCCAAATCCGAAATTTGAAAGCTCTTTGTAAAGCTTCGCATCTTTATCAAAACCTGCGGCAAGCCCTACAGGATTTGGAAATTTCAGTCCAAAAAGTTCCCGTTCCAGTTTTGGGTTTTCAACTTTATAGATACTTCGGAAAATACTTCCGAAGCCAATTTTATGACAAAAACGAATTAATGAAAAGGTAAAATGGTGGATTTTTTCGGGATCGAAACTGAAAAAAATTGGGCGGATAAAAGTTTTGTACATAGTTGACAAATGTGTTACAAAAATACACTAAACAATGTATTTGTTATTTTGAATATGCTTTATTTTGCAGTGTAAAAGAAAAGTTATGATTGAAAAACTACACATTATTGAACGTTTCAAAAGATACGTTTCCATTGATACCGAAAGCGACCCAAACAGCGACACAACCCCAAGTACAAAAAAGCAATGGGATCTTGCAAATAAACTCGCCGAAGAGCTGAAAACAGATAGGAATGGAAGATGTAAGCATTGATGAAAACGCTTACATTATGGCTACTTTGCCTTCCAACGTTCCGCATCACGTCCCGGTGATTGGATTTGTTTCCCACTTTGATACTTCGCCAGATTTTACTGGAGCGAACGTGGAAACACAAATTGTTGAAAATTACAATGGAAAGGATATTGTTCTTAATAAGGAAAAAAACATCATCCTTTCGCCCGACTATTTTGAGGATTTGTTGCTTTATAAAGGTCAAACGCTAATAACAACCGACGGCACAACGCTTTTGGGAGCCGACGATAAAGCAGGGATTACTGAAATAGTTTCGGCTATGGAATACCTTATAAATCACCCTGAAATTAAGCACGGAAAAATTAGAGTAGGTTTCACGCCCGACGAAGAAATTGGTCGCGGTGCCCATAAGTTTGATGTGAAAAAATTTGGAGCAGATTGGGCTTATACTATGGACGGAAGCCAAGTGGGTGAGCTTGAATACGAAAATTTCAACGCGGCTGGTGCCGAGGTTACAATTCAAGGGAAAATAGTGCATCCGGGCTATGCAAAGGGAAAAATGGTAAATAGTATGTATATCGCTACAGATTATATCAATTCCCTTCCAAGACTTGAAACTCCGGAGCATACGGAAGATCGCGAAGGATTTTTTCATCTTCATGGAATTAAAGGAAGTGTTGATGAAACTAAAATTCAATACATAATTCGCGACCACGATAAAAAGCATTTTGAGGCACGTAAGGAAATGATGCAAATACTTGCTGACGAATTGAATGAACAGTTTGAAATGGAAGTGGTAACGGTTGAAATAAAAGATCAATATTTCAATATGCGCGAAAAGATTGAGCCAGTGATGCATATTGTGAAAATCGCAAAACAAGCAATGGAGCAAGCGGGAATTGAACCATTAATAAAACCAATTCGTGGCGGAACTGATGGATCGCAATTAAGCTTTATGGGACTTCCGTGTCCAAATATTTTTGCAGGCGGGCACAATTTTCACGGACGGTATGAATATGTTCCCGTTGAAAGCATGATAAAGGCTGTAGAGGTGATTGTGAATATTGCAAAAATTACCGCAATGGATATTTCAAAATTTAAAAAAGAGGAGGAGTAGGTTTTTTAAAATCACAAATTCCAAATCACAAATTCCAAATCACAAATTCCAAATCACAAATTCCAAATCACAAATTCCAAATCACAAATTCCAAATCACAAATTCCAAATCACAAATTCCAAATCACAAATTCCAAATCACAAATTCCAAATCACAAATTCCAAATCACAAATTCCAAATCACAAATTCCAAATCACAAATCTTTAATCTTTAATCTTTAATCTTTAATATACTTATAACTAATAACTGATAACAAAAAGAAACTCCCTCTACTATTTAAAAATAGTGAGGGAGTTTTTATTTAAACAAAGGGAAATTATTTAACTTCTTTTACTGGAGCATTTATTTTTGCTGTTTTTTCCATAGAAATAGCAGCTCTTTCAAACTTCATTTTTCCGGCACCACTTTCAATAATACAAGTACCATCATCGTAAAGTTCTAGAATTTTACCGTGCAATCCGCCAGTTGTAATTACTTTGTCGCCTTTTTTAAGTTGGGCAGCAAATTGTTTTTCTTGTTTGGCCTTTTTCATTTGTGGGCGTATCAAAAAAAGATACATCACCAAAAATAATAATATTATAGGTAAAAAACTTTGAATTTGTTCCATAACAATCTATTGTTCCAAAAATTAAGAAGTTGGCATTTTTACTGGAGTTGCAGCACCTTCTTTAGGAGTTACAAAAGCTTTTATTGTTAAAGTTTCAGTACCTGCTTTAGTGTTGGTAGTAAGTGTAACAGTTTTGCTAACTTGGTTTTGACCGCTTCCGTTGAATTTTACCAATAATTGACCTTCGCCACCTGGAGCAATAGCTTCTTTTGGATATTCTGGAACTGTGCAACCACAGCTACTTTTTGCATTTACAATCATTAAAGGAGCCTCGCCTGTGTTTTTAAATTTAAAAACGTGCTCAACATTTGTTCCTTGGTCAATAGTTCCGAAATCGAAAGAACTTTCTTCAAAAGTTATTGCAGAAAATTTTCCTGATTTAGCATCACGAGCCTCAGCAGTGGCAACGTTTTCTTCGTTTACTTTGTCAGCAGCATTATCTTTACAAGAAGAAAAAGCGAAAACTGATAATACAGCTACTATTAAAATTGATTTTTTCATAATAATTAAAATTTTATGTTTTTAGTACGCCAAAAATAGTTATTTTTTTACTGTTATTGAAGCCCGCGTCCAATTTTATTCAATTTTCCATCTTCTAAAAATTCTTTAACAATTTTATCTAAAATTCCATTGATGAAGATGCTACTTTTCGGAGTTGAATATTCTTTTGAAACTTCCAAATATTCATTAATTGTGGCCGTTAAGGGTATGGAAGGAAAATACAAAAACTCGGCAATTCCCATTTTCAGAATAATCAAATCAACATCAGCTATTCGCTCTTGATCCCAGTTTGGAGTTTTACCTTCAATTTGGGCGTTCAGCTTGTCTTCATTTAAAATTACTTTTCTGAAAAGCTGCAAAGCATATTTCCGATCTTCATCATTTTTATAAATTTCAGGAACCAATAATGCAGAAGCATTTTTTTCTGAAAGCTTGCCAAGCATTTTTACAATTGCAGTATTTACAATAGGAAAATCATCAACCCAGGTTAGGCGTTTGTCTTCCAAATATTCGTAGATTTTTTCGTTCGGAGCAACAACTTCCTTGAAAACCTTAATCACAAACTCTTGGTCTTCTTTATATGTTGTTTCTTTTTTCGAAAGGTAATCAGTGTACCACTCCCACTCGCGAAGTTCATTAAAAATTATGTTCACATATTCTCCATCTAACTGCCAGTAATTGAGTTTTTTCTTTTCAATTATTTCAGAAAAAGTGGTGTTATTGGCAATTACCTGAATGAGTTTATTATCAACAAAAATCCGGCTCGGTCTTTCTCCAAAGCAGTTGCAAGATGTTTTTTTTGTGATGTATTAAGAAATCTTTCAGCCTGCTCTTGAAGTGCTACAAACATTTGCAACATCAATAAATACAAATCTTGCATTTGATCAATGCTGTGGTGCAAAAACTTTTCTTGAGTGTCTATATTAGGATTTTCGCTCTGGTTGTAAGCGTATATGGACTGCAAAACTTTTACCCTGATATGTCTTCTTGTAAGCATATTTTTGAAAGAACTTTTTTAAAGAAACAACGCACAGGTAAATTCCTGTGCGCTGCAAAGATAGTGTTTTAAGAAAATTGAAAACTATTTTTCGTTTTTTCTTGCATCAATTCTAGCCTGCGCTATATTAAAGGCTGCTTGATGTGTTGTAATATTATTTGTTTCAGCGTTTTTCAAGATTTCAAGCGTCGTGTTATAAATATTTTCGGTCTTACGCATTATTTCCTTTCGGTCATAATTTTCAAGTTCTGCGTAAACATTTATAATTCCACCTGCATTTATCAAGAAATCTGGTGCGTAAACAATACCTTTTTCACGAAGCATTTTTCCGTGTTTTTGCTTCTTCAGCCAATTGGTTGTTTGCAGCACCTGCAATAATTTTTGTGTTCAATTGATTTATAGTGAAATCATTTACGGTAGCACCCAAAGCACACGGAGCATAAATGTCCATTTTTTCAGCATATAGGTTGCTTCCGCCGTAAATTTCAACACTGTATTTATCGCGAACTTCTTCCAAACGTTCTTGGTTAATATCAGCAATATATACTTTTGCGCCTTCGTTGCTAAGGTTTTCAACCAAAGCCTCGCCTACATTTCCAATTCCTTGAACGAAAACCACTTTATCTTCAAGAACATCGCTTCCGAAAGTGTATTTTGCAGCAGCTTTAATTCCCATGAAAACGCCGTAAGCTGTAACCGGAGAAGGATTTCCCGCACCACCTTTTGATTCTGAAATACCGGTAACATAAGGTGTTACCGTTCTTACCAAATCCATATCGGAAGTTGCCATCCCTACGTCTTCCGCAGTAATATATTTTCCACCTAAAGAGTGAACGAATTCACCAAATTTCAACATCAACTCGGGAGTTTTCTGCGTTTTGGCATCGCCAATCAAAACCGCTTTTCCGCCCCCAAGGTTCAAACCTGTGATTGCACTTTTATAGGTCATTCCGCGTGAAAGACGCAATACATCGTTCAACGCTTCCCACTCACTGGTATAATTCCACATTCTGGTTCCGCCCAAAGCTGGTCCCAAAACCGTATTGTGAATACCAATTATTGCTTTTAAACCAGTATCTTTGTCGTTGCAAAAAACGATCTGTTCGTGATTGTCAAAAGAAAGTTGCCCAAAAACTGGGTCCATTTTATGAAGTTCGTTCGCTTTAATTACTTCAGTCACCATAATTTTTTAATTTTAAACCTCCTCTAAAAAGGCGGTGCAAAAGTAACCCTTTGTTGTTGATTTCACAAAATGAATGTTGTTAAATTAAGAATTTAAAAAATTGCCCTTTTTTTAAATATGAAAGAATTAAAATATCTCAATAAATATTTAATAAAATACAGAGGCCGTTTATTATTGGGCGCTGTAATAACCATAATAGCCACAGCTTTCAAATTGGCAGTACCAATGAAAGTGGGTGATTCCGTCACGATTGTAACGCAATACATCAATGGCGAAATAACAGACTTGGCTTTTGTAAAAAATCAGCTTCTTATAAATGTTCTTTTATTACTTGGAGCTACTTTGCTTTCAGCTTTATTCACATTTATTATGCGCCAAACCTTTATTGTGGTTTCCCGCTATGTGGAATACGACCTTAAAAATGAAATTTTTCAACATTACGAAAAACTTTCACTAGGTTTTTACAAACAGAACAGAACTGGCGATTTGATGAACCGCATCAGCGAAGACGTTTCCAAAGTACGAATGTATGTTGGCCCAGCATTAATGTATAGCACTACAACAATCACACTTTTTATTATTGTTATTTCATATATGCTTTATAAAGCTCCAATATTGACTTTATATGCCATTGCCCCTTTGCCTTTACTTTCTTTCATAATATATAAAGTGAGCATCATTATTAATCATCGAAGTACTATTGTGCAACAATATCTTTCAAAACTTACCACATTTACACAGGAAAGTTTCAGCGGGATTGCAGTAATAAAAGCCTACGGAATTGAGCCGAGAACAAATGCAAATTTTACAGAACTCGCCGAAGGCAGTAAAGTTAAAAACATAGATCTCGCCAAAGTGCAAGCGCTGTTTTTTCCGTTGATGATGCTTTTAATTGGCGTTAGTAACATTTTAGTTATTTATATTGGCGGCACCCAATACATAAATGGGCAAATTGAATTTGGAACCATTGTTGAATTTTTGATTTATGTGAATATGCTCACGTCGCCCGTTGCAGTTGTTGGCTGGGTAACATCAATGGTACAACAAGCCGAAGCTTCACAAAAACGTATTAACGAATTTTTGCAAACTGAGCCGACCATTCAAAATTTGGTGGAGGAAAATACTCCTGTAAATGGAAATATTGAATTCAACAATCTTACATTTACCTATCCCGACACTGGAATAATTGCTTTAGAAGATATTTCCTTTACTGTGAAACCGGGCGAAACTCTAGCAATTGTGGGGAATACAGGCTCGGGAAAATCAACAATTCTTGAATTGATTGGAAGATTGTACGATGTGGAAGAAGGAATGTTGAAAATTGACGATACCCCAATTAGAAGTGTAAATCTCAACAATCTTCGCGATAGCATTGGTTACGTTCCGCAGGATGCCTTTCTTTTTAGCGATACACTCAGCAACAATATTCGCTTCGGAAAAGAAAATGCTACTCAGGAAGAAGTGGTTGAGGCTGCTAAAAACGCGGCAGTCCATCAAAACATTATCGGTTTCAATAAAGGATATGACACAATTCTCGGCGAACGCGGAATCACTTTAAGCGGTGGTCAAAAGCAACGTGTTTCAATCGCGCGGGCAATTATAAAGGATCCCCAAATTTTATTGTTTGACGATTGTCTTTCCGCTGTTGACACTGAAACCGAAGAGGAAATTCTTCAAAATCTGAATAAAATTTCAGAAAAGAAAACTACCATTATTGTAAGTCACAGAATTTCTTCTGCAAAAAACGCAACTAAAATTATTGTGCTGGAAGATGGAAGAATTATTCAGCAGGGAACGCACAATGAGCTTGTTAATTCCGAAGGTTATTACAAGGAATTGTATGCAAAACAGCTTTTGGAAAAAGAAATGTAAATTTTACTTTGGCTGATTTGGATTTTTTTTGGATTTTTGGCTAAACATTAGTAAAAAACCAAAAAAATTATGAGCGACCAATATACGATGGAGCAAGAGGAAATTTTTTCAAAAGTAATGCGCGCCGGAAGACGCACTTATTTTTTTGATGTAAGGTCCACAAAAGCGGGAGATTTTTATCTAACAATCACCGAAAGCAAAAAATTTACAAACGATGATGGGTCGTACCATTACAAAAAACACAAAATTTACCTTTACAAAGAAGATTTCAGCGAGTTTAAGGACACTTTAGATGAAATGATAAACTATGTAATCGACGAAAAAGGGGAAGAAGTAATAAGCGAACGTCACCAAAAAGATTATAAAAAGGAAAGTGACGAAATGGAAATGGCTGAAAATACAACCCAAGAAAATGGGCAAACAAATACCAGCAGTTTTACCGATATTGAATTTGACGATATATAAGATAGATGCTTGGTGCTCGATGACGGGTGTCTAGAATTTTTAAAAATAATGCCGGCGCAGATAAACTGTTGCCGGCTTTTTTTTCATTAAAATCACAAGCTCAAATACTTTTGATTACTTTTCAAAGCTGAAAAACTGTACATAAAACCTTATGGTCAACAAATTATACCAACCCTACAAACCAAATTTAGATTTTTCAGGGTTTGACCATATTGTAATTGGCAGTGGAATGGGTGGTTTGACCGTTGCAACTTGGCTCGCCAAAGCAGGAAAAAAAGTTGCAATTTTTGAACGGCATTACGTCCCTGGCGGTTTCACGCACAGTTTTAAAAGAAAGGATGGTTTTCAGTGGGATGTTGGGGTACATTACGTCGGCAATATGGCGAAAGATTCTTCATTGCGTGGTTTTTTCGATTTTTTGACAGATGGAAATTTGGAATGGGCATCGATGGGGGAAATATATGATGTCGCAAATATTGATGGAAAAGAATATGTTTTTAAAGCAGGAAAGGAAAATTTCAGAAAGCAAATGACAGCTTACTTTCCCGAGGAAGAAAATGCAATCGACACCTATTTAAAACTCATTGAGAAAACCAATAAACGTGCTAGCGCCTTCTTCTTTGAAAAAGTTTTTGAGCCTTGGTTCAGTAAAGCTATTGGCTGGGTTTTCAGAAAAAGATATTCAAAATATTCACAAAAAACTACTTGGGAAGTTTTAAAGGAAATTACCCAAAACGAAAGGCTTATCGCTGTGCTTTGCGCCCAATGCGGCAACTATGGACTTTCTCCAAAGAATAGTAGTTTCGGCGCACATGCAATGGTTATTGGCCATTTTTTGGAAGGTGGCTTTTATCCCATTGGCGGAGCAGATCAAATCTGTGAAAAAACGCTGGAAGTATTCACCGCAAACGGCGGAAAGGTTTTTATAAATGCAGATGTCACTAAAATAGTAACCGAAAATAAGCGCGTTAAGGGAATTGAGCTTGATGAAAAATTCATTGCCTGTAAAAGTGTGATAAGCAATATTGGAGTGAATAATACTTTCAACCATTTACTTTCGGAAGCAGACAAAAATACTTGCAATTTCAGCCTAAAAAATGTGCAACCAGCCAGTGCGCATATTTGTTTGTATTTGGGTTTAAATCAATCCAGCGAAGTTTTGAATCTTCCAAAACACAATCTTTGGTATTACAAACACGACGATATTGATACAATTTTTGACGAAGCAACATTGGAAAACGCCCCCGAAAATTTTGCATACATCTCCTTCCCTTCCGCAAAAGATCCAAACTGGGAAACAAAAAATCCCGGAACGGCAACAATTCAAGCTATTACCGTAGCAAAAATGGATTGGTTTGATGCGTATAAAAATTCAAATTGGATGAAACGCGGCGATGAATATTTAATACTCAAAAACAATTTTGAAGCTGAAATGCTACAACTTCTCTACAAGTTTTTTCCGCAGATAGAAGGAACTATTATTGCTTCGGAAGTTTCAACTCCGCTCTCAACTGAAAATTTTACCAATTATAAAAGTGGAGAAATTTATGGATTGGCACATTCCCCGGAGCGATTCACACTTCCATTTTTACGCTCAAAGACTAAAATAAAAGGATTGTTTTTAGCCGGACAAGATATTACGCTTGTAGGCGTAGCGGGAGCTATGCTTTCAGGATTGCTATGTGCTACAACCATTTTAAAATTCAAATCCTGGAAAATTTTTAAGGAAATCAGAACCAAATAGTTTTGATTATTTTTACCCAAATTATACTGCTATGAAAGTGTTCAGAATTATTCTCATTTCGCTTACAATCCTTTTTTCAATATCAACAACTTTTTCACAGCAAGACACCCTTTTGGAAAAAAAGGATTCGATAAATGTTGCACTTCTCGAGAATTATAATGTAAAGCTGTCCGAAATAGAAAAGCAACGTATTGCAGATTCCCTTAAAAAGAGTGAGCTTGAAGCTGAAATAAGTCAGCTTAAAACAACTGATAACCTTAAAAAAGAGGAACTTTTAGCACAATTAACCGAATTAAATTCAAGGGATGCCAAGCGAATTTCTGAAAAAAAAGCACGGATAGATTCTTTAAGAAATGGCTCAAAAGGCTTTGGAGTTAAAGGTTTTTTCAACGATACGTTATTTCATATTTACGCTCGGTTAGGGAGTTTTTCGGCTCAAGAACGTGCAACGGCAATACAAGATAGGGTTCGCAGTCTTACAGATAATATAGGTTTTGTAAACGATTCATTAAAAATAGTGGCTGCTGAAACTACTGAAGATATTGTATATGGCGAAAAAATAATTTTGAGCGTTTCTGAAAATGATGCGCTTTGGAACGATACAAGCAAATTGGAACTTGCAACGTTGTACCGTGACCTTATTGGAGCGGCGGTCGATAGATACAAAAATGAAACCAGCCTTTTTACACTTGCAAAGGAGATTGGCCTTGCGCTTTTGGTACTGCTTATTATTGGTGTTCTTATTTTTTATATCATAAAACTATTTCGATGGACTGCCCACAAAATACAAGCGCAGGAAAACAAACGGATAAGGGGTTTAAAGATAAAGGACTACACGCTCTTTGATGCGGGCAGGCAAGTAAAGGCTTTGTTGATTGCCAACAAAATCCTAAAATGGTTTGTAGTATTGCTTGCAATTTATATTGCCCTGCCCATACTTTTTGGCATTTTCCCTTGGACACAGAATTTTGCAGATACCCTTATTGGATATGTTTTGGATCCATTAAAAAGTATACTTCTTAGTTTTTGGAATTATCTACCAAACCTCATTACCATAATCGTCATTGTATTTGTTTTCAAATATGTTTTAAAGGGAATTCACTTCCTAAAAAATGAAATTCAAGACGGAAACCTAAAGTTAAATGGATTTTATCCTGATTGGCCGCGCCAACGTATCAAATTGTTAGGATTTTGGTATTTGCATTTATGTTTGTAGTTATTTTTCCATATCTGCCCGGTAGTGATTCGCCAATTTTTCAAGGCATATCAGTGTTTTTAGGATTCTTGTTTACTTTTGGTTCCGCAGGCTCATTATCAAATATTATAGCAGGTTTGGTATTAACATATATGCGATTATTTACTGTCGGTGACCGTGTGAAAATTGGAGAAGTTACGGGCGATGTAATTGAGAAATCATCTTTGGTAACAAGAGTTCGCACCATTAAAAACGAAATAATATCAATCCCAAATTCAACGGTAATGAATAGCCACACCATAAATTACAGCAGCGACGCTCCTGCGAAAGGATTGATAATCCATACTACAGTAACCATTGGTTACGACGTTCCGTGGAAGGATATGTATGTTGCTTTAATTGAGGCAGCCTTAAGAACTGAACTCGTCTTAAAAGAACCACAACCTTTTGTATTGCAAACCAGTTTGGAAGATTTCTATGTTGCATATCAGATTAACGCTTACGTTCGGGAAGCAAATAAACAGGCAAAAATCTATTCAGATTTGCATCAAAACATTCAAGATGTTTGCAACGAACGCGGCATCGAGATTCTTTCACCACATTACCGCGCCGCACGGGATGGAAATGCTACAACAATCCCTTCAGATTATTTGCCGAAGGATTATGTAGCACCCAGTTTTAATGTTAAAACCGAAAAGAAAAAAGAAGAATAAATTTCCATATCTTTAAATTCTTCCACGCTTTCACAAATTTTAATTTTATTTATCCTCTATGCAAAACAATTCGGAAAGTTTAAAAGCGCTTAATGGAAAGTTGGACTTATTGCTTCAAAAGCAGGAACTTTTTTCAAAGGAAATTTTGGAGATTAAGGGACAAATTAAAGTTTTAAATCTTGAAATAAATGGGGATATTCCACAAAAAATTGAAAACCCAATTGAATCTGAAAAAATAATTGCTTCAGAAAAAATAATTCCAAATCAAAAACCCGTTGCACCTTTGGGAGCTGAAAAAAGGCAACACATACCTCCTACTTCCACACCAAAATATACTGCAAAACAAAAATCTGATCTCGAAAAATTCATCGGTGAAAATCTTATCAATAAAATTGGGATTCTTATCACTATCATTGGGGTCGCCATTGGTGCGAAATATTCCATTGAAAATGATTTAATAAGCCCATTAACCCGGATAATTTTAGGCTATTTCGTGGGGCTTGGTTTACTCGGTTTTGGAATAAAATTGAAAGCTAAATATAAAAACTTTAGTGCGGTACTTGTAAGCGGAGCAATGATAATTATGTATTTTATTACCTTTTCGGCATACTCTTTTTATGAATTGATGCCACAATCTGTCACTTTTTTATTGATGGTGGTTTTTACTGTTTTTACCGTGGTTGCAGCGCTCAATTACAATCTTCCAATCATCGCTCATTTAGGATTGGTGGGTGCCTATGCGGTCCCATTTTTATTGAGCAACGATTCCGGAAGGGTAGAAATATTGTTCAGTTATGTGGCAATTATTAATATTGGAATACTCTTTATTTCCTTTAAAAAATACTGGAAATCAATTTATTATTCCTCGTTTGCCTTAACTTGGATTATCTATTTCTCGTGGTATTTCTTTTCCTATTTACCTGAAAATTTTTCACTTGAATTTCCTTTTCTCACGGTATTTTTCGTGGTATTTTATTGCACCTTCCTCGCTTATAAATTAATCAAAAAAGAAAAATTTGACTTCGGCGATATTGTATTGCTACTTGCAAATTCCTTTATTTTTTATGGCGTGGGTTATTCATTGCTTTCAGATTTTGAAAACGGGGAAGAGTCTTTAGGCCTTTTTACATTGGCAAATGCGGTAATCCATTTCGGTGTAAGTTTCTTTATTTACAGACAAAAACTGGCAGATAAAAACCTGTTTTACTTAATTGCGGGTTTGGTTTTGGTCTTTATTACCGTTGCTGTTCCCGTGCAATTGGATGGCAATTGGGTAACAGTTATTTGGGCTGCGGAAGCTGCGCTACTTTTTTGGATTGGCAGAACCAAAGCGGTTCCGGTTTATGAAAAGCTCTCGTATGTATTGATGTTTCTCGCCTTTGCAAGCTTGCTTCAAGATTGGTTTGAATATTCTTATTATAGAGGTTTTGGCGAGATAAAAAACTTTACCCCAATTTTCAATCTTCGCTTTTTAACATGCGTTTTTTTCTTGCAGCATTTGGCTTTATCATTTATTTGGATTCGCTCAGAAAATTTCCGTCAGCTCTTAAAAATGATGATTTTTTGCATAAAATCATTTTTTTGGACTTCCCGCAGTTTTTATTTTTGTGCTTTACATGAGCTTAAGGCTTGATATTGCTGATTATTGGGATGTGAAATATAATGTTTCCTTTTTGGAAATAAATGACTTAAAAGATTCCTATACCAACTATTACCAAAACAAGGATTACCGAAATTTCCGCATTGTTTGGATATACATTTATACACTCCTATTTCTTGCAACGCTTTCTATTCTGAACATTAAAAAAATTAAAAACGATGTTTTGGGCTATGTGCTCATTGTGGTAGGATTATTCGCTTTTCTACTTTTTTTCACAGAAGGAATTTTTGCGTTGACGGAATTGCGACAAACATATATCAGCAACGAATCCTCAGAATATTACGACCGCGGAATCTTTAATTTATTGATCCGCTACATCGCTATTTTCAGTGCGCTTGCTTTGGTTTACGCAGGCTCGCTTTCAATAAAATCAGGCATTATGAAAAAAGGATTACAGACGCCTTTTACTATTTTGCTGCATATTATTATTATTGCAATTTTAAGTAGCGAACTCATCGCTTGGATGGATCTTGCAGGTTCAACGCAATCATATAAACTGGGCTTGAGCATCCTTTGGGGATTGTATGCGCTTTTATTAATAATTATCGGAATTTGGAAGCGCAAACCATCGCTTCGTATAATGGCTATTGTGCTTTTTGGGCTTACGTTACTAAAGCTTTTTTTATACGATATTGCAACTATGAACACCATTTCAAAAACAATCGTTTTCGTGATTTTGGGCGTGCTGCTTTTAATTATTTCATTCCTTTACAACAAGTTTAAAAACAAAATTACCGATGAGGTTAAAGATTAATGTTTTGTTGTTTTTTCTTCTTTTGATTGCGAATGGTTTGTTCGCCCAAATGAATGATTACAACTATTCCCATTTAAATGATTTCAGAATATACGGAACCACAAAAACCGATACAATTGAAATTCCCTATATTTTAGAAATTGGCTCCGAAAAGCAAACGGATGAAAAGATAGATTTCACATTAATCAACTCTTCAATTAAAGGAGGGATTTACTTTTTCACTTTCGAAATTCCTTCAGAGCAAACCATCAACGAAATACAATTGAATTTTAAACAACAAAATTTCAATGCGTTGGTCAATTTGGAAGGTAGTCAAGACAATATTGAATGGTTTTCGATTGTTGAAGATTATAGAATTCTTTCAATAAAAAATGAGCAAACTGAGTATCAGTTTTCCAATATTAAATTTCCAAAATCGAAATATCGCTACGTGAGATTTTCAATTAAAAGTGATATAAAATTAGATTTAATAGCAGCCGAAACGCAAATTAGCACGTTCGAATCTCCCGATTTCAAAACATATAAAGTTGAAAATTTTTCCGCAACCGAACAAAAGGAATATAAAAAAACTATATTGGATATTGATTTTTCGCAGCCTTTGCCCATAAGTTTTTTGTCATTTAAAATTAAGGATGCGTTAGATTATTACCGCCCGGTAACCATAAAATATTTATCCGATAGCATTAAAACTGAAAAAGGCTGGAAGTATAATTTTCTTGCTTTAGAAACAGGCGTGCTCAGTTCCATTGAAAATAACGAGATATATTTTAAAAGTACAATCACTAAAAAGCTACGGGTTGAAATTGAAAATTTTGACAACAGCCCTTTAAATATTGAAGAGGTAATTGCGAAAGGGTACACCCACAAACTGATCGCCCGTTTCACTGAAACAGCCGATTATTTTATGGTTTACGGCAATGAAAACGCCAATACACCGAATTACGATATTTCAAAATTTACCGCCAAAATTCCCACGACTATTTCCGATGCAGCTCTTTCCGAAGAAAAAGCAATCGACAAAAAAATGGTGCAGAAGACCTCCCCACTTTTCGAAAACAAATTATGGCTTTGGTTAATTATGGCATTAATTATCTTGCTTTTGGGATGGTTTACAATAAAAATGATTAAACAAAAGTAACCCAAAAGCCATTCTTTTTCAAAAACCTATCTTTGCACCCTTTTTAAATTTACACAATGCTAGCAAAGACCATAAAAAACTTTACACAAAACCCTAAAAACGATATTCTTTCAGGACTTACCGTTGCCTTGGCATTGGTTCCTGAAGCTGTTGCCTTTGCTTTTGTTGCTGGAATTGACCCATTAGTTGGCTTATACGGAGCGTTTATTATGGGAATAGTAACCGCACTTTTTGGCGGTCGCCCGGGAATGATTTCAGGTGCAACCGGAGCGATGGCGGTAGTGATGGTTCATTTAATCCAAAAGGGAAATGAAGTCGGTCTTTCGTTGGATGCACCTGTGGAATATCTGGGGCTACAATGGCTTTTTATTACATTATTATTGGTGGGCACCATTCAAATTATGGCCGGGGTTTTTAAATTGGGAAAGTTTGTTCGGCTTATTCCGCATCCTGTAATGATGGGGTTTGTAAATGGTTTGGCAATCGTAATTTTTCTATCTCAATTAGGTCTTTTTAAAGAAAGTCGCGGTAAGGTTCCGCAATGGCTCACTGGTACAGATTTGTGGGTAATGTTAGCTCTTGTTGCATTAACAATGGGAATTATGTTCGGACTTCCAAAACTCACAAAAAAAATTCCCGCTGCATTAATTGCAATTTTGGTTGTTGCTTGTATAACTATCTTCGGAAATATCGATGTAAGTACAGTGGGATCTTTCATCCGTGATGGCGGCGGAAGTGGTTTAAAAGGTTCGTTACCAGTTTTTCAAACGCAAATATTTGGTTTTATTGATACCTTAAATGGCCATTGGGATTTGATACTTTCAACAGCTTTTCTATTAGCTGCTGTGGGTTTAATTGAATCTTTGATGACATTAAATTTAATAGACGAAATGACCGAAACCCGCGGAAGCGGAAATCGCGAATGTGTTGCCCAAGGTGGCGCAAATATCTTAAATGGATTTTTCGGCGGAATGGGCGGTTGTGCAATGATTGGGCAGTCCATTATTAACGTTAGCTCTGGCGGTCGCGGAAGGCTTTCAGGAGCTACCGCCGCTATAGCATTGTTGTGTTTTGTTCTCTTTGGCGCTCCGCTAATTGAACAAATCCCTATTGCCGCTTTGGTAGGCGTAATGTTTATGGTGGTTATCGGTACTTTTGCGTGGAGCAGTTTTAGAATTTTAAATAAAATTCCCTTGGCAGATGCCGTGGTTTTAATTACGGTTTCGGCAGTAACGGTTTGGCAAGATTTAGCAATCGCTGTATTTGTCGGTGTTATTATGAGTGCGCTAGTTTTTGCGTGGAAAAGTGCCACAATGATTCGTGCTCGTAAAAGAATTAAAGAAGACGGAACGAAGGTTTATGAAATATGGGGACCTTTATTCTTTGGATCCACAACGGCATTTAATAATAAGTTTGATGCTTCCGGAGATCCAAATGCTATTGAAATAGATTTTATTGAATCAAAAATTTCCGATCATTCTGGGGTTGAAGCCGTTCGGAATATTGCAAATAAATATATTGATAGCGGAAAGAAAGTAAAATTGACACACCTCAGCCCAGACTGTAAAGCGCTTCTTTTAAAATGGAATCCTGAGTTTGAAACAATTATTGAAGATTTTGTTGAAGACCCGCGGTATTATGTGGTTACCGATACTTTGGACGCCGAAGCATAACAATTAA
This sequence comes from uncultured Flavobacteriaceae bacterium, assembly GCA_963716065.1. GTDB lineage: Bacteria > Bacteroidota > Bacteroidia > Flavobacteriales > Flavobacteriaceae > Aequorivita. Next base: position 5,162 of record OY970287.1, on the reverse strand, counting down.
TTTTTCCGTGAATATGAAAAGTCAATCTTTCTTGGCTCACCATTCTCGTTACCTTCAATCCAAGCGTGTAATGAGTCTTTTATTGGATTTGAGTACACAATTCGCTGCGGGAAATCGTGCTTTTTATTTTCAAAAATGAATTGTCCATTTTCAGAAGAAATCAATTTAAAGGTAACTGGTTTTTTCTCGTTTTGATTTGCGGTTACCACAGTCAACAATAACGAATTCTGCTTTCTGTTCCAAAGCCATAGTTTCTGCAAAAACGGTTTCTTTGCCCACCTGCGTAAAACTAAACCCTGTAAATGTACTTGGAGTTTCTTTCGACCATGTTTCCTGTGAAAACTCTACTCCGTTATCGTTGGTTCACGTTCCCAAAAGCCATTGCATTTGTTCTATATTTTCGAATTTTTCAGAAGCCATTTCAGTTTCCGATTTTTCTGCTTCGGAATTATTTTTACAGGAATTCAGTACTAATGGAAGTACTAATAACAAAAAATACTTTTTCATATTGATAAGGTTTGGTTCAGCGAAGGTATCAATAAATGTGCTTATTTATAAAATTCTTAAACCATTTTGCACTTGTTTTCCGGGTTGCAAAAGGGTTACTTTTTTTCCGTCCACCGCACCCAAAACCAAGCATTCGCTCATAAAATTGGCAATTTGTTTCTTCGGAAAATTAATTACGGCAATCACTTGCTTCCCAATTAATTCTTCCTTTAAATACTGAGTCGTTATTTGCGCGGAAGTTTTAAGTTGTCCAATCTCTTCACCAAAATCCACCAAAAGTTGATAGGAAGGGTTTCGAGCTTCGGGAAAATCATTTGCCTCAACTACCGTTCCTACGTGCATCTCCACCTTTTCAAAATCAGCCCACGAAAGATTATTCGTCATGGCGGATGGAAAGTTTTTTAATCATTTCAGGAGAAATTTCACCTTGATCCACACCATAAGCATCCACAAGCAAACCTTTTACTCCGCCTTGTGTTTCAATTAAATATAATATGGTATTGTCGCCCGGATCAGTCATTCCTTCGAAACGATAAAATTTAACAACATCCAGCTCGCCAGCTTTCCATTGCCTTTTAAGTGATTTTGATTCTATACCTTCACCTATAAGGTTAAAGTCTTCGGTAAAACCGTTGTTTTGTAAATCTGCAATTGCAACTGAAAGTGATGAATATGAGTTTTTCATGATAATTGGTTTAGATTTTAAAGTTAATGGAGATATTCTGCAACGGCAAAGTTTTATAAATTCTTTAATAGAATACGTTTTTATGTTTATGTGTTCTAAAGTTCAAACACTGAAATTCAATCATACGATACCCACTCAAAAATCGTAACTTTAAAAAATATTACGCAACAAATAGATAAAAGATAAAATGGCAAGAACAGAATCCAAAATGCTCCCGTTGGGCACACAGGCTCCAGATTTTATACTCATTGATTCGGTGACTAACAAACCTGTTTCCTTAAAAAATATTCGCGGAAAAAAGGGAACTGTGGTTATGTTTATTTGCAACCATTGCCCTTTTGTGAAACATGTGAATGAGGAAATTGTGCGCCTTTGCAATGATTATCGTGTTACGGGTTTTGGCTTTGTAGCCATAAGCAGCAACGACGTTGAAAATTATCCCGAAGATTCACCCGCCGAAATGTGGCGAACTGCCCGAAAAAACAATTACCCTTTCCCTTATTTATACGATGAAACCCAAGAAATTGCAAAAGCATATGATGCGGCTTGCACGCCAGATTTCTATCTTTTTGATGCCGATTTAAAATTGATTTATCGCGGACAATTAGATAACAGTCGCCCCGGAAATGGTATTCCCGTGAACGGTCGTGATCTTCGCGAAGCTTTGGACAATGTATTGAATAACAACAACCAGCGGAAAGACCAGAAACCTAGTATTGGGTGTAATATCAAGTGGAAAAGCCCATCCTAACATTCCCGAAGGGAAGAAATTAATATCTGTTTCATTAGGCGATTAATCAAAATTTTAAAGTAATCACTGTTCCATCTCCTTCTTTCGAATTCACATTAATATTGCAATTTATGGCCTTCGCCAAATCGCGTATTAAATGTAGCCCCAACCCAGTTTTTATTCCCACAACTTCAGTATCATCGTAAAGCGCCCTAAATTTTTCAACGCTACCACCCGGCCCATTATCTATAATTGAAAGTTTAATTTTTCCATCTTCTTCTTTTGCATTCCAAACAATTAATGGATTTTCAGTTTCAGTTAGCGCTTTTATGGCATTGCCGGTAAGGTTGCGCATAATTGTTTTCAAATAATTTTCATCGGTTTGAAAATGCAATTTTTCAGGATTTTCAAATTTCAGTTTTATTTTGTGTTCACTTGAGAAATGATTTGAAACATCTACAAACAATTCGTCTATATCAATTCCTTTAAAATTAGGTTTAAAATTTTCCATTTGTCCTTTGCTCCATAAAAGGATGTCTTCCATTGAAACCAAAAGATTTTCTGCGGCTGAAATTGTTTTAAGCTCCAATCGTAATTTATCTTCCGCAGAAAATAGTTCTGGATTTTCTTTTTGAAGGTATAAAAAGTGGATCAAATTGGAAACGGGGCTCCGCAAATCGTGATTTAAAATTCCGAAAAAACGTGCCTTCACTTTATTACTTTCGTCAAGTTCTTTGTTTAGATTTTGTAAGATGTTGTTTGTTTTTCTTCGGGTTCGGTTTTGGTAGAAAAGCAATCCCCCAATGGTTGCCAAAAGCGCAAGGCCGCCAATTAAATAAAACAGTTGTTTCTTTTGGGTTTCAAGTTTAAGTTGGTTTACCTCAATTTCTTTATCCCGTAAATCAATTTCTTTTTGTGATTTAACTTTTGCTAGCTTATTTTTAATTTCCTGAGAATTTAATGAATTGTTCAGTTTTGTTGATTTCCCTAAATATATATAGGCTTTCTCAAAATCCCTTTTTGTAAAATACAGTTCTGACAATGTTGTATTTAAATTGATGGAATATGCTATATCTTCTTGATCATTAGTATTGTTAATTGATTGTGATAAATACAATTCTGCCTTTTCAAAAAACTCCCGCTTTTGTACTGGGTTCATTTCATTCTTAAACATATTAAAATATAAAATACCTAACAGACCTTTATTGTGTGTTTGGTTTGTTCCTGTTTCAGAACTATTCAAAATCTCCTCTGCTTCGAGCCTCATTTCCAAAGCTTTTCTGTTTTCACTAATATTTGCCCAATCTGGCAGTAGAGCAGCTAGGATATATTTATTGTTAATCTCCTTTGCAAGTTTATATGTTTTCTCAAAATATATATTTGCGTTTACTGTGTCGGTCTTCGCATTATAAATTTGAGCAAGCATAAGATTACTCTTGATGATTCTATCATTGTTTTTTGAAAGCAACCCATATTTTAATCCATCTTTTGCATATTTTAATGCTTCCTCATATTTTTCTTGTGTTAAAAAATAAGATGCCAATGCGTTGGAACAAATATAGGCTACATAAATGCGCCCCAGTAAAAGGGAACTCTTAGCTACGCCAATATCTCTTTTGTTTTTGGTGCTGTAATTAAGTAAATTTTTTAATGTAGTTGTAGCCTCATCAATTAACTGATTGTTCATTTGATGCGCAGCAATTTTATACTTAATGCTCACGATAGAATCAATATTAGATTCCTTTGCTAAAATTAATTTGAGTGAGTCTATTTTTTGTGTTGCAATTTGCGAAATGGCAATTGCGGAGTAAAAAAAAGCAAGGGCTATTTTTTTCATACCCTCAATTTTAAGCTAATAATAATAGGTTATCCTTATAACTTCTTCCTACGGGCACTTTTGCGGAACTGTCCATTTCAATTTCAGAAGTTGAAATTTTTCTTACGCGCTGTTTTTGAACGGCAAAACTTCGATGAACCCGAATAAACGACACAAAGTTTTCAGTGCCCAATATATTTCCAAGGCTTGAAAGTACACAATGGCGTTTTTTTTCGGTCACCAATAGCGTATAATCCTTTAATGCTTCCAAATAAATTATTTCGTGAAGTTTCACTTTTATTTGATTATGGCCTTCCTTTATATAAATGGCGTCCCCGCCCAAAGAGGATTCGTAAAGCGAAGCCTTTTCCCGAACTTCCATAAATTCCTCTATTCGTTTAATCGTTTCTGAAAAGCGGTCAAATTTTAAGGGTTTTACTATAAAATCAAGCGTTTCCAACTGAAAACTTTCCACTGCGTGCTCGGGATGCGCGGTAATAAAAATGCAAACAGGAACATGTTGTGCCTTTTTTCGAAGAGCTATTCCGTTTTCGCCAGGCATATCAATATCCAAAAACAAAACATCTATTTCTTTCGTGTTTAAAATTCCCAATGCATCTTCGGCATTTTCAAAAACACCACTAATTGAAAAGTTTTGAAATCTTTTTACAAATGAGGTAACAGTAAGCCTATCTATTTCATCGTCATCAACAATAATGCAGTTATATCGTTTCATTATTTGGGGTTGTAGCCTTTCAAATATAGCTAAAAATTGTTGTTTATCTATTTAAACTGTTGCTGGTATATAACTTCTTTTTTACACTTCAACATACCCATAATTTCGCTTCATAAATATAAATATTCACAAATAATAAAATAGAAATTATGAAAAATGTAATTACAATTTTAATGTGTGCTTTTTGCCTTAGCGGAATCATTGCTCAGAATCCAGATGGGCCAGGAAGCACTATTCCACAATTAACACCACAAATCCAAACCCTATATGCCCAACAGCGTGAATTAAAAACTTCGGGAGATGTTGCTGGACTTGCAACAAATAGACAAGCCATAATCGCTGCGTGGCAAACGATAGATCCAACAATAGCTTCAGAATTTAAACCTAATCAAGTTGATGATACTAAACAATTTTCACTTGAGACTGTATTAAAAAAACCCAATATTACTTACAATAATTCAGTTTGGGGAGATGATCTGCAATTAATAGTGACTTTATTGATGGTGTTGATATAGATATAGCATTAGACGGCACTATACATGTTGCGGCATATGAAAATAGATTGCGTTATGGTATTGGTTCTGATTTTATAAACCATTATAAATCTATTGATAATGGAGTCTCTTTTTCAAGTACGGGTACTACCGTTGTACCTCGAGATCTTACAAAAATTAAGTTAAACGTCATG